>JAEWDJ010000327.1 GCA_023390155.1 Actinomycetes bacterium
CCCCCACGCGCTCGCGAAACCCGACACCGCGGCCCGCACACGTTCCGACCCCGACACCACCGCCTGCGACGGCTCGGCCGGGAACCCCCGGAACCGCGCCCCGCACGCCGCGACCGCGTCGCGCTCCACCCCCACAACAGCCATGCACAGAACCTACCCAGTTCTGGATACCTGTTTCAATGTTTGTATTTCAAACACTATTTGCTTGATAACGATCGTTGCATCGGGCGCACGAATCCCGCGTGACGCTGGCTGCGACGCAACGATCCACCGTATGCTTGCGCCGTGGACAACCTCGATCGCAGCATCCTCGATCTCCTCCGCCAGAACGCACGCGCCGGCTACGGAGACATCGGCTCGGTCGTCGGCCTGTCCGCCTCCGCCGTCAAGCGCCGCGTCGACCGCCTCGTCGCCGACGGCGTGATCCGTGGCTTCACGATCCAGGTCGATCCGGCGATCGACGGCATGAGCACCGAGGCTTACGTGGAGCTGTTCTGCCGCGGTACCGTGTCGCCCGAGGAGCTCCTGCGCATCCTCTCGGCCGTCCCGGAGGTCGTGGATGCCGGCACCGTCACGGGCAGCGCCGACGCGATCGTCCACATCCGCTCGCGCGACATCCCCAGCCTGGAGGCCGCCCTCGAAAAGGTCCGCCTCGCGCCCAATGTGGATCACACGCGCAGCGCCATCGTGCTCTCCCGCCTCATCAACCGCGGCAACGGCTGACCGCGCGGCGCCTGTCGCGAATCTTCAAGACCCCGAGCCACCCCGCGCGCACACTCGGAGCATGACCGAGACAGCACGCGCGAGCATCCGTGTCGCCGCCGACCGCGACACCCTCTGGCACGCGCTCACCGACCCCGACACCATCGCGCGCTACCTCTTCGGGACGCGGGTGGAGACCGACTGGCAGCCGGGCAGCCCGATCGTCTATCGAGGCGAGTGGGAGGGCAAGCCGTACGAGGACAGGGGCACCATCCTCGACATGGTCCCCGGCGAGCGCCTCCTGACCAGCTACTACAGCCCGCTCAGCGGCAAGCCGGACGAGCCGGAGAGCTACCAGGACGTCTCGTACCACCTCGCCGACGACGGCGACGGAACCCTCGTGACCGTCACTCAGGACGGCTGCGCCGACCCCGCGGACGCCGAGCGGATGTCCGCGAACTGGGCGGCGACCCTGCAGTCGCTGCGGTCGGTGGTCGAGGCCGGCTGAACGTCGTCTGCGAGAATCCTCAGCCCGCGGCGACCGCAGCGGCCGCTGAACCGAGCGCCGCCACGGCGAACAGTGGCACGATGGGCGCATGAAGCTGCTCGTTGTGGAAGACGATCCCGACATGGGAGGCCTCGTCCAGCGCGGTCTGGCCGCCGAGGGATACGACGTCACCCTGGTCACCAACGGTGTGGACGCGCTCATCGCGCTGCGCAGCGACGCCTACTCGGCCGCCGCGATCGACGTGATGCTGCCGGGGATGAGCGGCTTCGAGCTGTGCCGCCACATCCGCGAGGCCGCGAACCCGATGCCCATCCTGCTCCTCACCGCGCGCGACGCCATCGAGGACCGCGTCCACGGCCTGGATTCCGGCGCCGACGACTACCTCACCAAGCCCTTCGCCTTCGCCGAACTGGCCGCCCGCGTGCGTGCCCTGCTCCGGCGGGAGCCGACGGGGATGCGCCCCCAGGTCACCGTGGGCCGGCTCACGGTCGACTCGCACGAGCACCAGGCGCTCGTCGACGGTCACGAGATGCCGCTCAGCCGGCGGGAGTTCACCCTCCTGCGCCTGTTCGCCACCAACCCGGACAAGACGCTCTCCCGCGCCGACATCCTCGAGTCGGTGTGGGGCACGACCGAGAACATCGGCACCAACGTCATCGATCAGTACGTCTCGTACCTGCGCAAGAAGCTCGACGTCGCGGGGGCAGGCCTCTCCATCGTCACGGAGCGCGGCCGCGGTTACCGGCTCGACGCCAAGAACGCTCTGGACGCGAAGGCCGCGCCCGACGCGAAGCCGGAGGACCGGCTCACGGAGAAGTCGACGCCGTGAACTGGCTGCGGCGGCTGTCGATCACGGCGCGCATCACGATCGGCAGCCTCCTCGTGGCCTCGCTCTTCGGCCTCGCCGCGGTGGTGGTCATCCGCATCGGGGTCGCGTCGATCCTCCACAACGCCACGGTCACCCTGCTCAGCAACGACATCGCCGCGCCCGCCGAGTCGGTGAAGAACGACCCGCGCGGTCCCTTCGACCTCCCCGGCGGCGGCCAGGAGCTCGCGGGCGTGGCCGCCGACGGGAGCATCCTCGCGTCGACGCTCCCGGCGGCCATGGAGCCGAAGGTGGACGAGCTGATCGCGCTCGGCAGCACCCCCACGATGTTCCAGCTGGGCGACGACCAGTACCTGGTGCTGACGGAGACGGTCTCGACGTCGGATGGCGACGTCCACATCGTCGCCGCTCGCAACGACGAGACGACCGCCCTCATCCTCGACCGGCTCACGGCTGCTCTGCTCATCGGCGCCGGCGTGCTCATCCTGGGCTTCGGCGGCGCTTCGTGGCTGCTGGCCCGCGCCGCGCTGCGACCGGTGAGCCGGATGCGCGAGCAGGCCGAGCTCATCGCCGGCGAGGAGCGGTCGAGCCAGGAGGCGTCGACGAGCCTGCTCACCGTCGGGCCCGCCCGCGACGAGCTCTCCGAGCTGGCGACGACCCTGAACGACCTCATCCGCCGGCTCCGGGCCTCCGCCGACCGCGAGCGGCAGATGGTCTCGGATGCGAGCCACGAGCTGCGCACCCCGCTCGCCGTGCTGCGCGGCCAGCTGGAGCTCGCCGAGCTGGACGCAGGCGACCCCGATGCGCTGCTCGACGCCATCCGCTCCTCCCACTCGACCGCCCTGCGCCTCGGCCAGCTGGCGAACAACCTGCTCGAGCTCTCCCGCATCGAGGCCGGGCCGGTCAGCGGCCGTATCGACTGGCGCACTCTGGTCGACGAGCTGACCGACGCGATCGATCGCGCCCGCCTGCTCGCCGGCGGGGACGACGAGCGCGGCAGCATCTCGGTCGACTTCGACTACGACCCGCGGAGTCGCCCCGCCCCCGACGCCCGCATCGCGCTCTCGCCGACCGATGTCGGCCGCATCCTGGACAACCTCCTCGGCAACGCGATCACCGCGATCCGCTCGGTGCCGGATCACGGCGACGCGACGGTCACCGCCGAGATCGCGGTGGCCGGCGACCGCGTGGTGCTGACGGTGCGCGACACCGGTCCCGGGATGCCGGAGGAGTTCATCCCTGTCGCCCTCGACCGCTTCACCCGGGCGGACGGCGCGCGCACCTCCACCTCCGGCGCGGGCGGAGGACTGGGGCTCGCGATCGTCGCGGCGCTGGCCGGGTCCGCGGGCGGCGAGGTCGTCCTCGCGAACGCACGCCCGGCCGGCCTCGTGGTCACGGTATCGCTGCCCCTCGTCCGCTCCACGGATCAGTGAGCACTCGCCGAATACGTAGAAGGTGCGCCGTCTCTCCTCGGGGCGGCGCGCTTTCTGCGTAGTCGGCGGGGCTAGTGGCCGCTGACGTCGGAGTCGACGCCCGCGTCCGGACCCTCGTCCAGCGCGTCGAGCGCGGCCAGGTCGTCGCCGTCGAGCTCGAAGTCGAAGGCGGCCAGGTTGTCGGCCATCCGCTGCGGGTTGGCGGACTTCGGGATCACCACGAGACCGTTCTGGATGTGCCAGCGCAGCACGATCTGGCCGGGCGTGCGATCGTGCTTCTCGGCGAGGTCCGCCAGCACGGGCGCGGAGAGCAGGTCACCCGATCCGCCGCCCAGCGGGCTCCACGATTCGGTGAGGATGCCCCGTTCGGTGTCGTAGGCCCGCTGCTCGCGGCGGGTGATGGCGGGGCTGAGCTGGATCTGGTTCACGGCGGGAACGACGCCGGTGGCGTCGATCAGCCGGTCGAGGTGCGCCGGCTTGAAGTTCGAGACGCCGATGGCGCGCGTCTTTCCGGCCTCGCGGAGGCGGATGAACGTCTCCCAGGTGGAGACGAACTCGCCTCGCGCGGGAAGCGGCCAGTGGATGAGCAGCAGGTCGACGTAGTCCAGGCCCAGCCGGTCGAGGCTCCCGTCGAGGCCGTCGACGGCGCGGTCGTCGCCCTGGAACTCCCCGTCGAGCTTCGTCGTCACGAACCAGTCCTCACGCGCGACACCGCTCGCGGCGATACCGCGGCCGACCCCGGTCTCGTTGCCGTACTTCACCGCCGTGTCGACGTGCCGGTAGCCGAGCTCGGCGGCCGCGATGACGGCGTTCTCGACGGCGGCGTCGTCGAGCGGCCACGTCCCGAGACCCAGCTGCGGGATGCTTCCCCCGGAGTTGAGGGGAAGGGACGGCACGGCGGACGGAGCGGAGGCGGGGGTCGTCATGGCCACAGCCTACGCTCGCCCCTCGGTCGGCGGCCGGACCGACGACGAACGGTGACGGTCAGATCACCCCCTCCGAGAACCGGGTCGGGTTCCCGAACCGGTGGTTGGTGATCGAGATGGCCTGCTCGTGCAGGAACGGCAGCACCTCGATCCGCCCGGAGGGCGTGACCTCCCCGGCGTAGACGGCGACATCCGGGCTGCCGCCGAGCGCCTCGGCGAGAGCCGCGGGGTCGCCGCCGATGAGCCGGATACGGTGGGCGGCCACCTTGCCCGCTCGCACGCGGGCGAGCCATTGGGCGTCGTCCTCCACGGTGACCTCGACCTCCCGTTCGCGGAGCAGCTGGTGCATCCCCCGGGGGAGCTTCATCGCCGTGCTGACGGTGAAGGGCGAGCGTGCGATCGTCCCGGCCGCCAGGATGCGGAGCAGCTCCGGGAGGGTCCGCCCGTCGGAGAGGCGGATCGTCACCGGCACCGGTCGATAGCGGAACAGGTTGCGCTCGACCCCGAGGCCCGACACATCCTTCACCTGCCGGTACTCCGTGGCGACGGCGATCGCGTCGCTCAGCGCGGAGCGTCGCACCAGGTCGAACGCCGGATAGTCCATCGAGGACTGCCCGGACTCGATGAGGTCCGAGACCCGGTCCTCCAGCCCGCGCAGGTGGAGGCTGGCGCTGGAGTTGCCCGATTCCGGCAGCCAGCTCCCGAGCCCGAGGAGGTAGTTGGGACCGCCCGCCTTGGTGCCCGCACCGACCGACGATCGCTTCCATCCGCCGAACGGCTGCCGCCGCACGATCGCACCGGTGATCCCGCGGTTGACGTAGAGGTTGCCCGCTTCGACGGTGTCGAGCCACTCGGCGAGCTCGTCCGAGTCGAGAGAGTGGAGGCCGGCCGTCAGGCCGTACTCGATCGCGTTCTGATAGCGGACCGCCTCGTCGAGGGAGCGCGCCGTCATGATGCCGAGCACGGGACCGAAGAACTCGGTGAGGTGGAAGTACGATCCCGGTTCGACGCCCGTGCGGATACCGGGAGACCAGAGCCGGCCCGTGTCGTCCAGGCGCTCGGGCTCCACCAGCCATTCCTCGCCCGAGCCCAGCGTCGTCAGGGCGTGCAGGAGCTTGCCCGAGGCCGGCTCGATGAGCGGCCCCATCTGACTCGTCGGGTCGGCCGGGTAGCCCACCCGCAGGCTCCGTGTCGCGTCCACCAGCTGGTTGCGGAACCGCTCCGAACGGGCGACCGACCCCACCAGGATCACCAGGCTCGCCGCCGAGCACTTCTGCCCGGCGTGCCCGAACGCGCTCTTGACGATGTCGGAGACGGCCAGGTCGTAATCCGCGCTCGGCGTGACGATGATGGCGTTCTTGCCGCTGGTCTCGGCGAGGAGCGGCAGGTCGGGCCGCCAGGAACGGAACAGCTTGGCCGTCTCGTAGGAGCCGGTGAGGATCACGCGGCCCACCCGCGGGTCCGCGACGAGCGCCCGCCCGAGGTCGTTCTCGGGCACGTCCGCCAGGACGAGCAACTCGCGCGGGATGCCGGCCTCCCACAGCGCCTCGACCAGCACGGCGGCGCAGCGCTTCGCTTGGGGAGCCGGCTTGATGATGACGCCGCTCCCCGCGGCGAGCGCCGACAGCACCGAGCCGGCGGGGATGGCGACCGGGAAGTTCCACGGCGGCGTGACCACGGTCAGCGCGGTCGGGACGAAGCGCGCGCCCTGGACGGCGTCGAGATCGCGTGCGAGCGCGGCGTAGTAATGGGCGAAGTCGACGGCCTCGCTGACCTCCGGGTCGGCTTCGGCGATGGTCTTGCCGGTCTCGGCCGCCATGATCTCGATCAGCCGGTCGCGGTTGGCCTCGAGCGCGTGGCCGGCGCGGTCGAGGACCGCAGCCCGGTCGAAGCCGCTGCGGGTGCCCCAGGCGCTGCCCGCGGCGACGGTCTGCCGCAGGAGGGTCTCCAGT
>JAEWDJ010000487.1 GCA_023390155.1 Actinomycetes bacterium
TGGAGCGCCTGGTGCTGGTCGCGCCGACGGTCGACCCGCGCGCCCGGCGCCTGCTGCCGCAGCTGTGGCGGCTGACGCGCGACCTCGCCGTCGAGAACCCGCTGGTGCTCGTCCGCGGCGGCCGGGAGTACCTCCGCGCCGGTCCGCACCTGCGCCGCAAGCTGCGCGCCATGCTCACTCACCGGCCGGAGCGCTCCTACCCCCGCATCGCGGCCCCGACGCTGGTGCTCCGCGGCGCGGACGACCAGGTGTGTCCGCCCGAGTGGTGCCGCGCGGTCGCGGCCGCCATCCCCGACGCGGTCTACACGGAGGTTCCCGGTCACCGTCACGAGACCATGATCCGGGACCCGCGCGAGGCCGCGGCGCGGATCCTCCCCTTCGCCGGTCAGCGGGGGTCGGGCGGCTCGCGTCATCGCTCGTAGACCCCGCGCCGATGGCCGCCGTGCCGATCACAGCAGTCAGGCGCCCTGACCATTCACGGCAGCTCTCTAGACGATCGCGACAGTGCGAACGGGTGCACGCACGAAAAGGGGCGCCGCGGTCTCCCGCGGCGCCCCTCCGTACGATCCCGTCAGGCCCTGCTGTTGCGCCGGATGAAGCCGACGATGGCGGTGATCACGAAGAACACCAGGCCGAGGATGGCCAGCCAGAGCAGTCCCTTGATGGCGAAGCCGAGGACGGCGAGGACGGCCCAGATGACGAGCAGGACGATGATGAGTGCGAGCATGGCACTCCCTTCTTTCTTCGGGGGTCGGGGGTCGGCGAACAGTTCCGCGGAGGCGCGCCTCTACAGCAGGGTCGCGGCGGCCGCGACCCCGGCCACCAGCGCGGGGATGGCGATGCCGACCGCGGTGGCGGAGGCGACGGGGAGCGCCCAGCCGAGGGAGGGGGTGGGCTGCTCGCCGAGGAACCAGCGGGTGTAGACGGCGAGCTGCGCGCCCTCGCGGGTCGGGAAGACGCCGAGGTCCTGGCCGGCGGCGCCGGTCGCGACGAAGCCGTCGTGGTTGCGGTCCACCATCCCGAGGTACTCGCTCGGGGTCTCGGCGACCCAGAGCCCGTCGACGGGGTTGCGCCACGCGACGCGCTCGCTGTCGGTGTGGGTCGCGAGGGCGGTCGGAGCGAACTCCTCTGCCGGGGCCGCGACGCGGGTGGTTTCCTCGACTGCGTTGCTCATCGGACACTCCTTGTCTCGGCGGAAAGTCGAACCTGTAAGTAATTCGATCTTCGAGATAAACGGATGCCGGATCAACTTTCGGCCGAGGGGTTGATCCCCGCCTCCGCGGATGGTATCTGAATTACGTCATCCCGAAGCTTTCCAATCTCTGGAAAGCTAGTTAGGCTAGCGATCGGATCCGGGACAGGGCTCGGATGCACAGGAGAGGCGGGCGACGATGGGTGTGCTGATCTACGACGGCGAGCGGTTCGACTTCGACGACCGCACCCTCGCACACCTTCAGGCGGTCATCACCGTGAAGCTCCGGCGACGGGAACCCTTCCTCCTGACGTGGCGCGCCCAGCTGGGAGCGCGGGAGGTGCGCAGCTCGGTCTGGATCGACAACGCCATCCCCCTGCGCTACGAAGTGGACCCCGCCGCCGCCCAGCCGCTCAACCAGGCGTGGCTGGACGGGCTGATGGACCTGACCACGCGGGCCAGCGGGCTCGTCGTCTTTCCGGAGCCGGAGGGGAAGCGGATTCCGAGGCGCAGCGTTGCTAGGTCGTCTAGCTTGTAGTTGGTCTATCATCTATGGCATGACGACGGACAAGCAGAGTTCGACGCCTCACTACTGGTACGGATCCGAGGCGGATCGGGAGCGCGCCATCGGCGTCCTCGAGGCCATCCGCACCTACGGTGCCGCCGAGTCCGCGCTGCAGCGTCGATCCGAGCACGCCATGCGGATGAGTGAGAACGACATCTCCGCGCTCCGCTACCTGCTCCGCGCCAACGAGCGCGGGGTGAGCGTCGGCCCGCGCGAGCTCGGCGAGTACCTCGGCGTGCAGAGCTCGTCGATCACGGTGCTCCTCGACCGGCTCGAGAAGGCCGGCCACGTGCGCCGCGTGCCGAGCCCGTTCGACCGGCGGGCCCTGATCATCGTTCCGACCGTCCCCACCGACGATTCGCACAAGGCGATCCTCGGCGACGTGCGCGAGGAGCTCGTCGAGGTGGCCTCCACCCTCTCGGAGGACGAGGCCGACACCGTCGTCGAGTTCATGGACCGGCTGCGCGACGCGGTCGACCACATCGACAATCCGGCCTCCGCCGCCGACCACCCCGAAAGCGGTCGGCGGCAGTAGAATCGCTGCTGATGAGCGGCGAATCCGGCCCGGGCACGGCATCCCCGCATGCCCTCCGTGTGATCGAGTCGCTCCGCGACTACCGGGCCGCCGAGCGTGCGATGCGCCTGCGCACCCGCGAGGCGATGAAGATGGGCGAGGCGGACCTGAAGGCCCTGCGCTTCCTGTTGAAGGCGGAGGCCGAAGGCCGGCCGGTCACCCCGACCGAGCTGCGCACCTACCTCGGCATGAAGTCGTCCTCCGTCACGATCATGCTCGACCGGCTCACCGCCTCCGGGCACGTCCGTCGCGCCCCGCACCCGACCGACCGCCGCAGCCTCCTCATCACCGCGACGCCGGGAGCCGACGAGGAGGTGCGGCACACGCTCGCGCGCATGCACGAGCGGATGCTGGCGGTCGCCGCCGGTCTGGACGACCCGCAGGCCGACACGGTGACGGCGTTCCTCGCCCGGCTGACCGCGGCGGTGGACCGCCTCGAGGAGGCCGGCTGACTCGCCCGACGCCGCGGTCGGCCCCGTCCGTTAGTCTCACCGTATGTCCTCCCCCGCCGACGCCGACTGGCGACCGATCGTCGCCGCCCTCGCGAACGCGGAGGCGCGCCGGATCTTCGCCGAGGTCGAGCTCGGCCGCCCGCTCGCCGAGCTCGGCACAGGACTCAGCCCGTCGCGACGGCGGCGCGCGCTCGACGCGCTGACCCGCGCGGGCCTGGTGACGGTGACAGGAGACGCCGCGTCGATCGCGACCGACCGGCTGACGCGAGCGCTGCGGGAGGCCCCCGCCCGACCGCCGCGAACGGGCGTCGACCGCTTCCTCGACGCGGAGGGCCGCATCGACCGGTACCCGGCGGCCGCCGCCGACCGCGCGGCCGTGCTGTCCCACGTCGCCGACGCCGTCCTGTCCGGCGGGGAGTCCCTCGGCGAGGCCGAGCTGGGCGAGCGGCTCCAGCGCTTCAGCGCCGACACGGCAGCGCTCCGCCGCCATCTGGTCGACGCCGGTCTCGTGGAACGCACCGCGGACGGCTCATCGTATTCCCGCGGCGGCATGGAGTGACGGTGTCGGTCGTCGGCGGTACCGTCCGGGCATGACCTCGTCGCCGGCGGCCTGCGCACTCTGCCCGCGGCCCGTGCACGCCGGCGCCCCGCTCGGGCTGTGCCTGCCGCATCTGCTGGAGGCGCACGACTGGGTCGCCGGCGAGTACGGCGTCACCGACCTGCTCCCGTCGCCGTGCGCCTTCTGCGGGTCCCGGCTGGGCGTGCGCTATCCCTCCGGCTGGCTGTGCGCCGTGTGCGAGTGGCGCGCCGGGGAGGCCCCGCCGGAGGGCGCCACCGCCTCCCGTGTCGACGTCGTCTACTACCTGCGCTTCCGCGACCGGATCAAGATCGGGACGACCGCGAACCCGGCGCAACGGTTCGCCGCGCTCCCCCACGACGAGGTCCTCGCCTTCGAGCGCGGCGGGCGCGAGCGCGAGCAGCAGCGGCACGCCGAGTTCGCCGACCTGCGCATCCCGGGCACGGAGTGGTTCGAGACGGACTCCCGGCTGCTGCGCCGGGTGGCCGGCCTGCGCGCGGCGTCGGGCGATCCCTGGGCGCTGCTCGCGCGCTGGCGGAGCGAGCGCGCGGCGCAGGCCTGATACCGCACCCCGCACGCACGGGAGGCCGCCGGTACGGCTGCTACGTCGCCCGTGACGGATCTCGGCCGGCTGCCGATAGCGGTCGGAGTGGGCACCCCCCCCCCCCCC
>JAEWDJ010000351.1 GCA_023390155.1 Actinomycetes bacterium
GGCTCCAGCCGTCGCGGGCGATCGGGTCGCGTGCGCCGCGGATCACGGCGACGGGGAGGTCGAGTGCGGGCAGGTCGTCCTCCATCCGGTAGCCCAGCATGGACGGCAGCACCGCCAGGTACCAGCGCGGGCCGCAGACGAGGTAGTCGCCCAACACCACCCGGTTGGCGCGGAACGACTCCCGGAGGATGTCGAGGAACAGCCGCGTCGCGGACCGCACCGGCCCGCGGTCGGGCGGGGCCACCACCGGGCCGAGGAGCACCAGGCGCCGCACCAGCTCGGGCCGCACGCGCGCGAGCCGGGTCGCGATCTGCGTGCCCATGGAGTGCCCGACGACCACCGCCGGCGCGAGCCCCATGCGGTCCATCAGGCGTGCCACGACGTCAGCGTAGTCCTCGACCGTCAGCGGGTGCGCGGGCCGTTCGGCCCGGGCGCGACCGAACCCCGGCAGGTCGATGGCGACCACGCGCCCGCGCGTCGCGAGCACGGGCACGAGCCGCTCGAAGTAGCGGGAGCTCACTCCGATGCCGTGCACGAGGAGGAACGTCTCGCCGTCGCGTCGCCCGGTGTCGGCGACGACCACCGCCTCCGCGTTCAGCGCGCCAGCATCGCCAGAACGCCGCTGATCACCAGCGGGGTGGCGATGACGACCGCGGCGCCGGTGGCCACGTGGCCGGCCCGGTCGAGCGGGTTGTGGTCGGTCTGCAGGCGGGGGCGGTCGGTCATGGCGGTTCCTCTCTCTGTGACGCCACTCTGCCCGGCCAGGGGGCGGCAGGAAAGGGGTTGACGAGCCCGCCGGGATGAGAGTCCGCAGCGAAGATGCGCAATTTCTAGCCTGGCGTACTATCGTGCGTGGCAAGGAGGTGGACATGACCCGATACGTGTTCCGGATCGCGACCCGTTCGCTGACCCCGGTCGTGGATGTCGAGACCACCAAGAGCGAGATCGCCGACGCCGTCCGGGCCGGCGGCGACTTCGTGGAGTTCCGTGCGGGCGACCGCGTGGTCCAGGTGCTCGTCACGCAGACGACCCCCATCACCATCGAGGAGCTCGACGACCTCCAGACCTCCGGCGCCACGGTCTCGGCGACGGCGGGACCGCCCCTGTCGGAGTGGTCGTTCCCCGACTTCGACGAGTGGGACAGCTGATCCGCTAGGGGTTCCGCAGACCCCCGTGCGGCGGTATCCGTGGAGGTATGCGGAAGATCGTCTATGCAGGGGGAACGTTCTACACCGGGAACGACGTCGCGGAAGCCCTGCTCGAGTACGCCGGTGCACTCGCCCGCAGCAGCACGGCGGCGACCGTCGTGATCCCCGGCCGCACGCCCGACGGAGCGGTCGGCGAGGTGGAGGTGCTGATCGGGCCCGCGAGCCAGCTCATCAGCGAGCCGGTTCCCGACGAGGACCTGCTGGAGATCGTGGACGTCGACGTCACCGAGCGGCTGCGCGGGCTGACCGCCGGCCTGGATCGCGAGGGCTCAGGGCAGCGGGGGTAGGTGCGTGAGCCCGAGGACGGGCTCACCGTTCTCGTCCGTGACGATCAGCCCCTTGGTGCTCACCGAGGAGGCGGCCAGCCGCTCCACCCACTCGCGGTCGATCTGCGGCGAGCGCGAGCCGTCGAACCGGAAGTAGAGGGGGACGCTCGGGTCGATCCAGAGGGCGCCGCGGCCGTCGCCGTTCTCGCCCGACTCTCGCCAGCTCATCGAGAAGTTCTCGCGCCGGCGCAGCTTGTTGATGATGACCACCTGGAGATGGGCGAGCACGCGGTCCTCGAAGTCCACGCGCAGTTGCCCGTAGAGCAAGAAACCCACCGCCGTTCTCCTTTCCGTCGCACGACCATACCCGTTGCACCCCCGTCTTCCAACCCGCCGCGGCGGCCGGCGAGGGATCGGCGATCTGTCAATCCCTGCCGCGATCACAGCCGGGATGTTTCAGTGTGGGGAGAAGGAGAGGTGCCGACCATGCTGATGGCCTACGAAGGAGTGCCGGTCGATCCGCAGCTGGAGCTCGTGGCGCTGACCGAGCGGAGCTGGCGGGTGCGCGACACCCGCCGCGAGGTGGACGACCCGGCCTGCCTGATCGCGTACATCGAGCACGACGATCTGGGGTTCGAGGTGATGCTGCTGCGGCATCGCGGGACGGACATCCGCCGGGTCGACTCGCTGGCCGAGGCCCTCGCGCTGGTGAGCGTGGACGAGCCGGCGCGGTGACGGCCGTGCCCGTGCCCGTGCCCGTGCCCGTGCCCGCATGATCGACGCCGAGTACGTCCTCCCCCTGCGCTGGGGCGCCGACGCCGGCCTCGCCGAGCTGGTGGACTACCTCCGCCGTCTCAGCGCCTGGATCGACGTGACCGTCGTCGACGGCTCGGCGCCGGAGCGGTTCGCGGCGCACGCGGTCGCGTTCCCCACGGCCGTGCGCCACCTGCCGGTGCAGCCCTGGCCTGGCCGCAACGGCAAGGTCGCGGGCGTGGTGACGGGACTCCGCATCGCCCGGCACGAGCGCGTGGTCGTGGCCGACGACGACGTGCGCTACGACGAGCGCGGGCTGGCCGCCCTGGTCGGGATGCTCGACGACGCGGACGTCGTCACGCCGCAGAACCACTTCGTCCCGCTGCCGTGGCACGCGCGCTGGGACACCGGTCGGACGCTGCTGAACCGCGCGCTCGGCCACGACTTCCCCGGCACCCTGGCCGTGCGCCGCGCGCTGCTCGCCGACGAGGGCTACGACGGCGACGTGCTCTTCGAGAACCTGGAGCTCGTGCGCACCGTCGTTGCGCGAGGAGGCACGCATCGCGCCGCCGACGGCCTGTACGTCGAGCGCCGGCCGCCCACGCTCCGGCACTTCCTGGGGCAGCGGGTGCGGCAGGCGTACGACAGCTTCGCGCAGCCCGGCCGGCTGGTCGCCGAGCTGCTCATCCTGCCCGTCGTGGTGCTCATCGCCGCCCGCCGGCCGCGCGCCCTGCTCGCGCTGGCCGCCGC
>JAEWDJ010000041.1 GCA_023390155.1 Actinomycetes bacterium
CCTCGACGCCGTCGGGCTCGCAGCCCACCGCGACAAGCGCCCGCACCAGCTCTCGGGCGGTCAACGACAGCGCGTCAACATCGCCCGCGCGCTGATGAACGAGCCGGCGGCCCTGCTGGTGGACGAGCCCACCAGCGCCCTCGACCAGGAGCGCGGGGCCGAGATCATCGACCTCCTGCTGCGGTTGACCGCCGAGCGGGCCGCGGCGACCCTGCTCGTCACGCACGACGTCGTGCACCTCCCGCGGCTGCACCGCGTGGTGCGGCTGGTCGACGGGCGGCTGGTCGACGGGCAGCCGGTCGACGGGCGGGTGGAGGGCGCGTCGACACCCGCATACCGGCCCCGGAATATGCCCGGCAGTACCCTCGAAAGGTGACGATCGCAGAACCCGACGACGGGCAGGCCCCGCTGCAGCGGCCCGGCCCCCTCTACTACGTCGGCCGCTGGATCCTCGCCCCGATCGCGAAGGTGATCTACCGCCCCCGGGTCGTCGGCCGCAAGAACGTCCCCCGGCACGGCAAGGTCATCCTGGCCTCCAACCACCTCTCGTTCATCGACTCGATCCTCATCCCGGTCACGTCGCCGCGACGGGTGCAGTTCCTCGCCAAGTCGCACTACTTCGAGGGCACCGGTCTCAAAGGGCGCGTGTCGCGCGCGTTCTTCACCGCCATCGGCGCCGTCGGGGTGAAGCGCGGCGCGGGTCAGGCCGCGCAGGAGGCCCTGGAGCAGTCGCGCCGGATCATCGACTCCGGCTCGGCCTTCGCCCTCTACCCCGAGGGCACGCGCTCGCTCGACGGCCGCCTCTACAAGGGCCGCACGGGAATCGGCTGGCTCGCGCTCACGACAGGGGCCACGGTCGTGCCGGTGGGGCTCATCGGGACGAACGAGATGCAGCCGGTCGGCGCCAAGTTCCCGCGCATCCGCCGGGTGACCGTCGCGTTCGGGGAGCCGCTGGACCTCGCCCACTACGGCTCCGCCGAGTCGGGTCGCGCACGCCGCCAGGCGACCGACGAGATCATGGCCGCCATCCACGCGCTCACCGGGCAAGAGCTCGCCGGCGCCTACAACGAGGCGCCGCCGGCCGGCGCCGTGGAGCGCGTCAAGCGCGTCCTGCATCCCGAGCGACTCTGAGACTCAGAGGGCGCTGGCCGGCCGGGTACGGCTCTACTCGTCGGTGCCCGTCTTGCGCGCCCGATAGCTGCGCGCCTTCTGCCGGTTGCCGCAGACCTCCATGCTGCACCACTGGCGCGACCCGTTGCGGGAGGCGTCGTAGAACGCCCACCGGCAGTCCTCTCCCCCGCAGAGCTTCACCCGGCCGAGCCTGCCCTGGATGCTGAGCACGATCGAGCTCGCGACGGCGGCCTCGGCGGCGGTCCGCGCGCGGAGGCCGACCGACCCGTCTCCGCTCGTGGCGGGGAGGGCGATCGCGGGCAGCGCAGCCTCCTCGCCGTCGACCACAGCACGCAGCGCGTCCCTGACCCGGCGGGCCTCCTCCCGGTCGCCCGGCTCGACGTCGTGACCGCGCGCCCAGGTCGCGAACGCCTCGGGGTCGTCGAGTTCGTCCCGCTGCTCCTCGACGTCGAGGGTGTTCAGGAAGGCGACCAACAACTCGGGTCCGAGATCTGGTCCATTCGTACGCATGTAACCATTGTAACTCATTGGGCGGTTACGGTAACCTCTAACCAGTCAAAGTCGATAGGTGGTTATCATGCATCCGCTCTTCTTCTGGTCCGTCGGCACCCTCGAGCTCGCCGAGCGCGAGCGAGAGGCCGCCCTTCTTCGCGCACAGCGCGACTCCGGCATCCAGCAGCCGCCGCCGCTCAGCCGCGATCAGCGGTGGGTCGCCGCGATCCACCGCTGGGCGGCGGCCGAACCGCCGCTGTCGGTGGAGCAGCTGACGTCCGAAGCGCGGCCGTCGTCGGCCGGGCGACGCGCCCAGCCCACGAGCGCCTGAACCGCTCAGGCGAGCGTCAGCAGCTCCGGCTCGTGCCGGACGGGGAAGTTGACGCTCGCCGCGATGAAGCATTTCTCCGCCGCCGGCCCGTGCAGCGCCGCCGCCAGCTCGCGCTGCGCGGGATCCGCCAGGGTGACCCGGGGGTGCAGCACCGCCTCGGTGAAGTGGCCGCCGCCGTTCGCGGTCTGCTCCATCGTCCCGGTGGCCGCGTCGGTGTAGCCGACCACGACGACACCCGCCCGGGCCGCTTCGGCGAGATAGCTGAGCATGTGGCACTGGGACAGCGCCGCGAGCAGCAGCTCCTCCGGGTTCCAGCGGTCACGGTCGCCGAAGAACGCCCGGTCGGCGGAGCCCTCCAGGGGATGCTTGCCCTCGGCGCTCACGACGTGGTCGCGACCGTAGTCCTTGTAGCCGCTCGTCCCGCTCCCCCGGTTGCCGGTCCACTGCAGGTCGATCGCGTAGCGGTGCTCGAGTCTCATGGTCCGATTCTGGCACCGCGGCTACACTCGAAGCATCATGACTGACACCCTGAACGCGCCCGTCTACACCGTTCCGCAGGAACGCCGCATCGTCACCGCCGTCCCCGGCCCCGCGTCCCAGGCGCTCCACGAGCGCCGTCTCGCCGTCGTGCCGACGGGTGTCTCCTCCGCACTGCCCGTCTACATCGCCCGCGCCAACGGCGCGATCCTGGTCGACGTCGACGGCAACCAGTTCGTCGACTTCGGGGCCGGCATCGGCGTCACCACCGTCGGCCACACCGAGACGGCCGTCGTGGGCGCCGCCGCCGAGCAGCTGCAGGACGTCATCCACACGCTCTTCACGATCACCCCGTACGAGGAGTACGTGCGCGTCGCCGAGCTCCTCGCGCAGCACACCCCCGGCGACCACGCGAAGAAGACCGTCCTCGTCAACTCCGGCGCCGAGGCGGTGGAGAACGGCGTCAAGATCGCCCGCAAGCACACCGGCCGCCGCGCCGTCGCCGTGCTCGACCACGCCTACCACGGCCGCACCAACCTCACGATGGCGATGAACTACAAGGCCGCGCCGTACGCGACCGGCTTCGGCCCCTTCGCCGGCGACGTTTACCACGCCCCCAACTCGTACCCCTACCGCGACGGACTGACCGGCGCCGAGGCGGCCGCACGCACCATCGCCTACCTCGAGAAGGTCGTCGGCGCCGCCGACCTCGCCTGCCTCGTGGCCGAGCCCATCCAGGGCGAGGGCGGTTTCATGGTCCCCGCCGAGGGCTACCTGACCGCCCTGCAGGAGTGGTGCACCGCCAACGGCGTCGTGTTCATCGCCGACGAGATCCAGAGCGGCATGGCCCGCACCGGCGCGTACTACGCCAGCGAGCACTTCGGGCTCGTCCCCGACCTCGTGCTGAGCGCCAAGGGCATCGCGGGCGGCCTCCCGCTCGCCGCGGTGACCGGCCGCGCCGAGATCATGGACTCCGCACAGCCCGGCGGGCTCGGCGGCACCTTCGGCGGCAACCCGGTGGCCGCGGCCGCCGCGATCGCCGTGTTCGAGGAGATCGAGAAGAACGACCTCCTCGCCGAGGGCCGCCGCATCGAGGCGACCCTGACCGCGGCGCTCCGCGGCCTGCAAGAGAAGTACGACATCATCGGCGACGTGCGCGGCATCGGCGCGATGGTCGCGATCGAGCTCGTGCAGCCCGGCACCGCCGAGACCACGAAGGTCCCGAACCCGGAGGCCGTGTCGAAGATCGTCGCCTTCGCGGCCCAGCAGGGCGTCCTGCTGCTCAACGCCGGCACGTACGGGAACGTCCTGCGGTTCCTGCCGAGCCTCGCCGTCTCCGACGCGCTGATCGCGGACGCGATCTCCGTGATCGACGACGCGTTCGCCTCCCTGTGAGCGCGGCCGTGGACGCCGCCGTCTTCTCGGGCGAGGAGGCCGTCGAGCTCGCGGTCGTGGAGCGCAGCGGCTTCGTCGAGTCGCGGCATGTCGGCTCCGCCGTCGTGCTCGGGCCGGACGGCGGCATCGCCCGTCGCCTCGGGGCGCCCGAGAAGCCGGTCTTCCCACGCTCGACCATGAAGCCGTTCCAGGCCGTGGCGGTCCTGGGCGCCGGCGTCCCGCTCGAGGGCGCACGGGCGGTCCTCGCCACGGCGAGCCATGCGGGCACCCCGGCGCACCTCTCCGTCGTGCGCACCATTCTCGCGCAGGCGCAGCTCACGGCCGACGCCCTGCAGTGCCCGCCGGACTGGCCGCTCGACTCCGCCGCCCGCGAGGAGGCGATCCGCGCCGGGGAGCAGCAGCAGCCGCTGTTCATGAACTGCTCCGGCAAGCACGCCGCGATGCTGGTCGCCTGTCGCGTCAACGGCTGGCCGGTCGAGAGCTACCTCGACCCGCAGCACCCGCTCCAGCACCACATCCGCGACACGGTCGAGCGCCTCACGGGCGAGAAGGTCGTGGCGACGGGTGTCGACGGCTGCGGCGCGCCCGTGCACGCCATGTCCCTGGTGGCGCTCGCGCGCGGCATCCAGCGCATCGCGACGGCCTCTGACGGCTCGCCGTTCGCCCTCTACCGCAACGCCGCCCTCCTGAAGAACGCGGTGCTGGCCGACGGCTGGGCGATCGACGGCCCCGGCCGCGCCAACACCGTCGTGATCGACGAGCTGGGCGTGTTCGCGAAGGGCGGCGCCGAGGGCGTCATGGTCATGGCGGCGCCCGACGGGACCACGGTCACCCTCAAGATGCTGGACGGCAGCCTCCGCGCCGCCACGGTCGTCGCGCTGTCGCTGCTGGCCGACGCGGGAGCGGTCGACCGCTCCGCCGTCGACGCGCTCGCCCCGAAGCTCGACCTGGCCGTGCTCGGCCGCGGCGAGCCGGTCGGCCGGATCCGCGCCGCCTACGTCTGAGCGCGAACCCCACGTCCTGCACCGTCCAGCGAGCCGAGGTTCACGTCGTTGCGGTCATTCCCGGCGGTTTGACCGCAACGACGTGAACCTCGAGGGTCACTGCGTCTCGCGGGCCAGCCGGCGGGCGCGGGCGGCCGCCGTGAGCTGCGAGATCAGCACCACGAGGATCGTCACGATGAACACCGCGGAGGCGATCACGTTCGCCTGCGCCGGGATGCCGCGCGACGCCGCGATGTAGATGTACATCGGGAACGTCGTCACCGCTCCGGCGTTGAAGTTCGTGATGATGAAGTCGTCGAAGCTGAGCGAGAACGACAGCAGCGCGGCCGACAGGATGCCGGGCAGCAGCAGCGGGAACGTGATCCGCCAGAAGACGGCGTTGGGCGCGCCGTAGAGGTCGCGCCCCGCCTCCTCCAGCGCCGGGTCGAGGCTCGCGACCCGGGCCTTCACCGTCACCACCACGAAACTGATGCAGAACATGACGTGGGCGATGATGATCGTGCCGAAGCCCTTGTTGACGCCGAGGCTCAGGAACTGGGCCGCGAGGCCCGCGCCGAGCACGACCTCCGGGCTCGCCATCGGCAGGAAGAGCAGCAGGCTCGTCTGCGACCGGAAGCGGAACCGGTAGCGCATCAGCGCGATCGCGATCATCGTGCCGAGCGCGGTCGCGATCACGGTCGAGATGAGGCCGATGACGATGCTCGCGAGGAACGCGTCGCAGATGCCGGCCGCGTCACAGACGTTCGTCCAGTTGCGCAGTGTGAACC
>JAEWDJ010000355.1 GCA_023390155.1 Actinomycetes bacterium
CTCGCGACCGCGGACCTCGGCATCGCGATGGGCACCGGCTCCGACATAGCGATCGAGGCCGCCGACCTCACGCTGCTGCGCCCGGAGCCGGCGCTCGTCGCCGACGCGCTCCGGCTCTCCCGCCGGATGCTCGCCGTCATCCGGGGCAACCTGTTCTGGGCCTTCGCCTACAACGTGGCGGCGCTGCCCATCGCGGCGCTCGGGCTGCTCGACCCGATGATCGCGGGCGCGGCCATGGCGTTCTCGAGCGTCTTCGTGGTGCTCAACAGTCTTCGGCTGCGGCGGTTCTGAGGTCACGGGGCCGCCGGCATTAGCAGGTGCGCTACCGCGGAATCGGGATGCGTCACGGCGCGTCGGCGGCACCTCCCCTCAATGGGGGGTAGGGGAGGACATACTAGTTGGTCTATCCTCATCGCAGGGGTTGAGAAATATTCGTTTTGCAGGAAAGGCCCGACTTTGCTGAAGAACCTCAGCCCGCTGCTGTCCGGTGCGCTCTTGAGCGCCCTGGACTCGATGAAAGACGGCGAGACGCTTACCCTCGTCGGCAGCGGCTATCCAGAGAACACCATCACCACGCCCGTCGTCCACCTCGAGGACGACACCACCACCGAGGCCGCCGCCGAGGCGATCCTCAGTGTGTTCCCGCTCGACAACACCCACCCGTCACCCATCGCCTTCCTCGACCTGGCCGGCGAGCCCTACGACGTCCCCGACGTCGCCTTCGCGGTGAACGGGATCGCCTCCGACGCGGAGCTCCGCCGCGTCCCGATGGAGCGCCTCGGTCTCGATGACTTCCTGGAGCAGGCCCGCGGGTCCTCCGTCATCGTCCGGGTCGGCTCCGATGCGCCGCCGTGCGCCTTCCTGTTCCGCAGGGGGGTGCTCTGACGCCCACGCGTCCCTGCGGCGCCCGCGCCGGTGAGAAGGTCTCGTCTCGCCCGGCGCGGGTGCCGCTAGGGTGGTGGGGATGTCCACCTCCCGCACCCCGCAGCAGCCCGCCGTCAACCGGGCGGCCCTCGCACCCGGCATCATCGGCGCGATCGTGCTGCTCGCCGGCCTCGCGCTGATCGGCGGGGCCTGGTACCTCTACGTCCAGTACGCGGTCGCCATCCTCGCGCTCATCATGTGCGTCTTCGCCGGCCAGGCGAAGCAGTGGTGGTGGCTCGCGGGGCTCGTCCCGATCGCGGTCGTGTGGAACCCGGTGTGGCCGCTCGCGATCGACGACACCGTGCTGCGCGCGCTGCACGTCGTCGCGGCCGTGTTCCTGGTGTGCGCCGCGGTCCTCATCAAGATCCCGGCCGACACCCGTCGCTGAACACGCGCACCGTACGGTAAAATAGGCTCGCGCGGCGATTCGTCTGCCGCGCTCCCGGCGTCTCGACGCCCGGTCGGGGCCACTCGGTCCTCCGGCCGGAGATCGCGCCGGCCCTCACGCCAACGGCACCGTGCCCTCGGACAGCGCGCGGCGCATCTTCATGGAGGACCATGTCTCGTTCCGGTCAGCGCACGTCCGGTCAGAAATCCACGACCGGGCAGAAGAGCACGTCCGGTCAGAAGTCCGGCTCGTCGCGCCCGCAGCAGCGCCGCAGCCGGCACGCCAACAACGACGGCCTCATTCCCGTCCTCGCCCGCAAGGTGCGCGAGGTGGAGGCCAAGGCCGTCGACGGCAAGAAGCTCGGCCCGACCAACCGCACCAAGTTCCAGGTGATCGCCTTCCTCATGCGCGAGGAGCGCGCCAGGGCCAAGGCGGACGCCGAGCTCAGCGACGCCGCACGCGCGGAGCAGCTGAAGCGCCTCGACGGCATCGCGACCATCCTCGCCAAGACCGCCGCGCGCGACACCTCCCTGATCTCGCTGCTCGAGAGCGAGGCGCCGCCGACCGCGACCGCGCAG
This sequence comes from Actinomycetes bacterium, assembly GCA_023390155.1. Classification (GTDB taxonomy): domain Bacteria; phylum Actinomycetota; class Actinomycetes; order Actinomycetales; family Microbacteriaceae; genus Leifsonia. Next base: position 1,891 of record JAEWDJ010000355.1, read on the forward strand.
AAGATGCGCCGCGACTGGCTGCTCGAGTCGGGCACCGAGCTCAGCCCCGACGACCTCATCATCACGATCGAGCGCCCCGTGGCCAAGACCGACAGCGTCATCCCGCCGGAGCTGGCGGAGAAGCAGGTCGTGCCGCAGTCGGTCAAGGCGCGGCAGCTCTCGAACCCGTTCCTCGCCCCCGACCTCTCCCGGCTCACCCCGGCCCAGCCGACGCCGCGTCGCCGGCTCGACTCGTGGGAGCTGCTCGGCCCGCTCTTCAAGTCGTTCGAGTACGGCGCGGGCGGTCAGGCCGCGAGCATGGAGCTGCCGCCGGCGCCCGCGATCGACCGCTACTCGCCTCCCGGCCTGGAGCTCATGCACCACCAGGCGCGCTTCGTCGAGAGCGTCCGTCAGGGCCACCGCACCTTCCTGCTCGCGGACGAGCCCGGCCTCGGCAAGACCGCTCAGTCCGTGCTCGCCGCCTCGGTGGCGGGCGCGTACCCGCTGCTCGCCGTCGTGCCGAACGTCGTGAAGATGAACTGGGCGCGCGAGGTCGAGCGCTGGACGCCGCAGCGCCGGGCCACGGTCATCCACGGCGACGGGGAGGGCCTCGACGCCTTCGCCGACGTCGTCATCGTCAACTACGAGGTCCTCGACCGCCACCTGTCGTGGCTCAGCACGCTCGGCTTCAAGGGCATGGTCGTCGACGAGGCGCACTTCATCAAGAACCTGCACTCGCAGCGCTCGCGCCTGGTGCTCGGGCTGGCCGACGCGATCCGCGCCAACACGCCGGACCCGCTGCTGCTCGCGCTGACCGGAACGCCGCTGATCAACGACATCGACGACTTCCGCGCCATCTGGCAGCTGCTCGGCTGGATCGACGGCGCGAAGCCCGCGGCCGAGCTGATGGAGAGCCTCGAGGAGACGGGCCTCACGCCCGCCGAGTTCGGCTTCTACGCGGCCGCCCGCGAGGCGGTCATCGACCTGGGCATCGTGCGCCGCCGCAAGCTCGATGTTGCCGCCGACCTGCCGAGCCGCCGCGTGGTCGACCTTCCCGTCGAGCTCGACGGCGACCTCGGCCGCTCCATCCGCCAGGCCGAGAAGGAGCTGGCCGACCGGCTCGTCGCCCGCTTCCACCGCGCCGCCACAGCCGGCCGTCCCGACACCTTCGACGGTGACGACGAGGCGCACCGCGAGCACCTCATCCGGCTCGTCGCCCAGTCGGAGCTCGAGGAGTCGAAGTCGGCCAAGACCGGCGACAACGTCTTCACCATGGTCCGCAAGATCGGCCAGGCGAAGGCCGGCCTCGCGGCCGACTACACCGCGCAGCTCGCGCGCTCGGTCGGCAAGGTCGTCTTCTTCGCCAAGCACATCGACGTGATGGACCAGGCGGAGGAGGCCTTCGCCGCCCGCGAGCTGAAGACCATCTCCATCCGTGGTGACCAGAGCGCCCTCGCCCGTCAGAAGGAGATCGACGCCTTCAACAACGACCCGGATGTCTCGGTCGCGGTCTGCTCGCTCACCGCGGCGGGCGTCGGCCTCAACCTCCAGGCCGCCTCGAACGTCGTGCTCGCGGAGCTGTCGTGGACGGCGGCCGAGCAGACCCAGGCGATCGACCGCGTGCACCGCATCGGCCAGGAGGAGCCGGTCACCGCGTGGCGCATCATCGCGGCGCAGACGATCGACTCCAAGATCGCCGAGCTGATCGACGCCAAGCAGGGCCTCGCGGCGCGAGCCCTCGACGGCAGCGACGTCGAGGTCGGCTCGGCCGACTCGGTGCAGCTGGACGCGCTCATCCACCTCCTCACGGAGGCGCTGGGCTAGGAGCGGCCGGCGAGGGCCATCCGCTCCGGGCCCGGCTCAGGCGATGCCGGCGTCGTCCGGGTCGAGGGGGACCGGCCGGTCGTCGTCGGGGAGGATGCGGTCGTCCTCCTCGTCGCCCTCCACCGGGACGTCGTCGGCGTCGTGCAGCACGGGCGCGGGCTCGTAATCGCCCTCCTGGGACTCGCGGAAGTCGTCCAGATCCTCATCGCGCCGGTCGCTCATGACACAGAGGGTACCGCTCGCGCGGCACAGGGTCGAGAGCCGATCAGGCGGTCAGGGCGAGTACGAAGAACGGGCCGCGTTCGTCGTGCACGATGCGTGCGGCGCCCGCGAACCCGGTGAAGTCGCCCGTCCCGGTGCCCGGCACGATGTAACCGAACGCGGAGGGGTCGTCGGGGTGCTGCAGCGCGCCGTGGTGCACCGTGAAGGAGCCGCTGCGGCCGTCCGGGAGTGTGCCCGTCACCCGCTCGGCGGCGAGGTAGCCGCGGCCGCCCTCCTCCGTGCCGGAGGAGACGAAGTGGGCGATGGACTCGCCGACGAGTCCCTCTGTATAACGTTTGCGCATCACGACGGCGCCCAGCCAGTCCCCGTCGAGGCCCGCGAGCGGCTCCGGGTCCCAGCCGGTGACCTCGAAGCGGGCGGTGATCGTCTCGGTCGTGTCCATGCTCCGAGCCTAGAGAGCGTGTGCGCACGCGCTCTTGTGAATTCGCGACACGACCGGAAGTGGACTAGACAAGGGGGCATGGAGCACCAGAGCCAGGTCGAGATCGAGCGCAAGTACGACGTCGAGGAGGACACCGTGCCCCCGCAGCTCGTCGGCGTCGGCGCCATTGCCGTCGCGGCGGCGCCCGAGACGGCGGAGCTGGTCGCCACCTACTACGACACGGCCGAGCTCGCCCTCGCGCACCAGCGGATCGCGGTGCGGTCGCGCCGCGGGGGCGCCGACGAGGGCTGGCACGTGAAGCTCGCTCCCGGTGAGGAGGGGCGGGTCGAGCTCCACTGGCCGCTCGGCGATGGCGAGACGGTGCCGCCGGCGCTGCGCGAGGCCATCGGCGACGCGCTCGGCGACGAGGCCCTCCGCCCGATCGCGCGCATCGTGAACACCCGGGTGACGACCGTGCTGCGGGATGCCGCCGGATTCGACCTCGCGGAGCTCTGCGACGACCACGTGCGCGGGGAGAACCTGCGAAGCGGCGGCCGCGACGAGTGGCGCGAGTGGGAGGTCGAGCTGCTGAGCGGCGCGCCCGACACCCGCGACGCCCGCACGGCACTGCTCGACGGCGTGGAGGAGCGGCTGCTGGAGGCCGGGGCGCGCCCGTCCGCGAGCGGTTCGAAGCTGCAGCACGTGCTCTCCCTCTGACCGCCTGGACCGCATACTCCACGCGTCGGGCGAAGTCCAGTGCGTTTTTGTGCTGCGGCGGGTGGTCGGGCATGATGCTCAGGGGCGTTAGAGAAACGGCGAGAGACGGAGCACCATGAAGATCGGCATCCTCACCAGTGGCGGCGATTGTCCCGGGCTGAACGCGGTCATCCGCGGCGCGGTCCTGAAGGGCGACCGCGTGCACGGCTCGGAGTTCGCCGGCTTCCGCTACGGCTGGCGCGGCGTCGTCGAGGGCGACATCATGCCGCTCGACCGGCACAGCGTGCGCGGCCTCTCGCGTCAGGGCGGCACCATCCTGGGCTCCAGCCGCACCAACCCGTTCGAGGGCGAGGACGGCGGCCCCGAGAACATCCAGCGGATGATGGACGAGAACGGCATCGACGCCATCATCGCCATCGGCGGCGAGGGCACGCTCACGGCGGCCCGCCGCCTCACCGACGCCGGCCTCCGCATCGTCGGGGTGCCGAAGACCATCGACAACGACCTGGCGGCCACCGACTACTCGTTCGGTTTCGACACCGCCGTCGAGATCGCCACCGAGGCCATCGACCGCCTCCGCACCACGGCCGAGTCGCATCAGCGCTGCATGGTGGTGGAGGTCATGGGCCGCCACGTCGGCTGGATCGCCCTGCACTCCGGCATGGCCGGCGGCGCGCACGCCATCCTCATCCCCGAGCAGCCGCAGTCCATCGACCAGATCTGCGAGTGGGTCGAGTCGGTGCGCGACCGCGGCCGCGCCCCGGTCATCGTCGTCTCCGAGGGCTTCCACCTCGACACGATGGAGGAGGCGCACTCGCACAAGGGCCTCGACGCCTTCAACCGGCCGCGCCTGGGCGGCATCGGCGAGATGCTCGCCCCGATGATCGAGGAGCGCACGGGCATCGAGTCGCGCGCGACCGTGCTGGGGCACATGCAGCGCGGCGGCGTTCCGAGCGCATACGACCGCGTTCTCGCGACCCGGCTCGGCATGGCGGCGGTCGACGCCGTCTACGAGGGCCGCTGGGGCTCGATGGTCTCGCTGCGCGGGACCGACGTCGTCAACGTGTCCATCGCCGACGCGACCGGCGGGTTGAAGACCGTCCCGGACGCGCGGTACGAAGAGGCCGCGCTGCTCTTCGGCTGACCCTGCCGGCGGCGCCCCTTCTGGCTCGCAGGCGGCGGGTCTAGGCTCCTCCTACGAGGATCCCTCTGCGAGGGGTCCCCTCTGCTGAGGTCTGCCGAGGAGAGAGGGGCGTCTGTGCCCAGATTCGTCCAGTTCGAGGAGTTCGGCTCCCGCGACTTCCTGCACGTGGTGGAGCGGGAGCGGCCCTGGCCGGGGCCGGGCCAGCTGCTCGTTCGGGTGATGGCGGCGGGTCTCAACCCCATGGACCACAAGGCCTACCGGGACGAACGGGCGGCCGGGCGGATGGGCGTGACGCTCCCGAGCGGGATCGGCCAGGACTTCGCGGGCTACGTCGAGGAGCTCGGCGAGGGCGTGACCCGGTTCGCGGTCGGTGACGCGGTGCTCGGCACGGCGCCCTTCGCGTCTGTCGCCGACTTCGTGGTCGTCGCGGAGGACGGACAGGTCATCGCCAAGCCGGAGCCGCTGACGTTCGAGGTCGCCGGTGCGCTCGGCGTCGTCGGACGCACGGCGATGGCGAGCACCTCGTCGCTGAACCTGGGCGAGCACGACACGGTGCTGATCAGCGCGGCGGCCGGTGGGGTCGGCGTGCTGGCCTGCCAGCTCGCCATCCGCTGCGGCGCGACCGTGGTGGGGACGGCGAGCGACGAGAACCACGAGTTCCTGGAGGCGCTGGGCGTCATCCCGATCCGCTACGGCGACGGGCTCGCGGACCGGGTCCGGGAGGTGCTCGACGGGGAGCGGGTCACCGCGGCGCTCGACAACCACGGCGCCGACACCGTCGAGGCGGCGATCGAGCTCGGCGTGCCGGTGGAGCGCATCAACAGCATCGCGGCGTTCGGGCCGGCCGCGCAGGGGGCCCGCAATGTCGGCGGCGCCGCCGCGGGGAACGACGAGCTCGCCGAGCTGGCCGGGATGCTGGCCGAGAACGAGATCGTGCTCCCCATCGACTCCATCTACCCGATCGAGCGCACGGGGGAGGCGTACGGCCGGCTGGAGGCCGGGCACCTGCGCGGCAAGATCGTGATCGTGACGGACTGACGGCGATGATCGACGACGACACCGCCCGCCTGCTGCGCCAGGCCGGGCTGCGCTGGCAGCCGCAGTCCGGGGACACCTTCGCGATCGACCGGCCCGGGATGGGCGGCGAGCGCTTCACCGTCAGCGAGATGACGATCGAGCCGCACCACTTCGACACCGGCACCATCCTCGGTTTCAACGGGACCACCGAGTGGGCGCTCGACTCGCTCGCCGTCGAGGACGCCCTGTGGATCCCGCGTGAGGACCAGCTGCGCGAGCTGCTGGGCGGATCGTTCCGGCACCTGTCGCGGACTCCCGACGGCTACCGCGTGACCATCCTGCTCGGCGGGGAGGACCGGATGTTCGAGCACGACGACGCGGCGACGGCGTACGCGCAGGCGCTGCTGTCGCTCATCGGGGCGTCGGCCGGTTGACCCCGCGGGCGTCGCCCGCCGGCACACGGCGGCGCGGCGCGGCTCCGCGC
>JAEWDJ010000204.1 GCA_023390155.1 Actinomycetes bacterium
GTGCCAGGCCTGGCGCAGCGGCTCGACGAGGTCGATGGCCTCGCGCACCCGGGCGGGGTCGCGGCCCACGGTCACGTCGACGATCAGCTCGGCCAGGTATGTGTACAGCTGCATGAGGCCGTCGGCGCCGTTCCACAGGTCGACGCGCAGGCTCGAGGCGAGCTCGGCGACGATCTGGTCGGCGTGGCGCAGGTTCTCCCACGCGATCGGCCAGTTGTCGGCGGCCAGGGCGGCCTCCGCGCGGGTCAGGTCGAGTACGAGCCGGTCGTAGAGCATCGTGAGCAGGCGGGCGGGGCTCGCCGAGAGGACGCTGTCGCGGTTGTAGGCGGAGAGCTTGGCGGCGGCGGAGTTCAGGAGGGTCATGAGGAGCTCGTCGAGAGAGAGGCCAGCTGGCCGGTGAGCCAGTTCGACTGGGATTGGAGCTGCTGGAGCTGCACCTCGAGGTTCGCGTACGTCTTCTCGAGGCTCGTGCGGCGGTCGGCGAGCCGGCTGTCCCAGTCGGTGATCTGGGTGTTGAGGCTCTTGACCGTGGACTGCTCGCCGGTGATCTTGGTCGTGATCGTGCCGTCGTACTTGTCGCTCGCCGCGTTCGCGGCGTCGGCGACGCGCTGCGCGATGGTGGCGACGGCGGCCTTCACCTTGTCAGGATCTGCGGCGAGCGCCTTGCCGAACGTGTCGGCGTCGAACGACATCTTGCCGTCGCTCGTGATCGAGATGCCGTAGGTCGAGGGGGAGATGCCGTCGATGGGGGCGGAGGCCGCGTCGAGGAGCTTCTGGCTCGCGTCCCGCACGGTGGAGTCGCCGGTGAAGGTGCCGGCCGTGACGACCGTCCCGCCCGCGGTGTCGGTCGTGGTCGAGACGGCCTGCTTGCCCTGGATGTAGGTGAAGATGTCGTTCAGGCTGGTGACCAGGGAGTTCGCGACGTCCGAGATCGCCTTGTCGTCGCGCGCGACCGTCAGGGTGACGGGGGTGGTGGAGGCGGCGGTCACGGTGACCGTGACTCCCGGCAGCACGTCGGCGAACGTGTTCGTGGACGAGGTGACGGCCTGTGCGGCGCCGGTGCCGCTCCACAGGGTGATCTGCGCATCCTGCGCCTGGCGCACCTGCGCGGCGCCCGGCTCGGTGAGGAGGTCGGTGGCCGTCCCGGCCGTGACGTCGGCCGTCGAGCCGCGGTATGCGGTGAATCCGCCCTCTGAGCCGGTCTTCGTCGAGCTCAGCTGCAGCCGGTAGAGGGGCTGGCCCGTGGAGGGGTCGAGACCGGCGGACACCCGCGTGGCGGTGACGCCGACGCCGGCCTTGTTGATGGCGGCGGCGACGTCGGCGAGGGAGGAGCTGGTGGCCGTGACCTGCGTCATCGTGCCATCCGCGGCGACGAACGTGAGCACCGGCGGCTGGTCGGGCCACTGGGTCAGCGGGCCGGTGACGGTCACCTGCGACTGGGCGACCTTGTCGACGGTGAAGTCGATCGTGCCGTCGACCGCGCCGGCGCCGGCCGTGGCGGTGACCGCCGTGGAGCTGGAGGTCGCCGTGTGCAGATCGCTCGTCGCGGGCTTCGCGGTCTTGGTCGCGAGGTCGGCGAGCGCCGCCACCTTCGTGTTGAGGGCCTGCATCGCCGTGATGTAGGTGGTGGAGGTCGCGACCTTGCTCTTCAGCAGCGTCTGCGGAACCGCCTCCGCCTGCATGAGCTGGTCGATCAGGTCGGTGGTCTTGAGACCGCTGATGAGGCCGTCGACGGCGAGACCCATGGGTGCTCTCCCTCCCTGGTGGACGGTGGCGTGCGCTGCTGGTGGTGCGGGTGATGCGGGGCGATCGGGTGATGCCGGTGGATCGGGTGGTGCGGGGTGCCGCTTCTGCGGTGCGGCGGCCGGGATGCGCTTTGGGGCATCGCATCCCGGCCGCCTTCACTGCGGCTCGTTCGCTGCGGTCAGCTGACCTCGCGGACTTAGCGGAGCAGCTGCAGGACGCCCTGACCGGACTGGTTGGCCTGGGCGAGCATCGCGGTGCCGGCCTGCGACAGGATGTTGGAGCGGGTGTACTTCACCATCTCCTCCGCCATGTCGGTGTCGGTGATGCGGGACGACGCAGCCGCCAGGTTCTCCTTGGAGACGTTGAGGCTGCGGATGGTGCTCTCGAAGCGGTTCTGAACGGCACCGAGGCTCGCGCGGGCGGTCGACACGTTCTTGATCTGGGTGTCGAGAGCCGTGATCGAGGCCGCGGCGTTGGCCGCCGAGTCGAACGTCAGGGCACCGACCGCGGTGGCGACGGTGGCGACGTTCGCCCCGGCCAGGCTGACGGTGATCTGGTCGTTGGCCGGGGTGTCGCCGGCGCCGACCTGGAAGGTCAGCGAGGCGTTGGAGCCGTCGAGCAGCTTGATGCCGTTGAAGTTGGCGCTGCCCGAGATGCGGGTGAGCTCGCTGGTCAGCTGGTCGACCTCGGTCTTGATGGCGGCGCGCGAGTCGGCGTTGTTCGAGTCGTTGCCGGCCTGGACGGCCAGGTCGCGCACGCGCTGCAGGATCGAGTGGACCTCGGTCAGCTGACCTTCAGCGGTCTGCACGACGCTGATGCCGTCCTGAGCGTTGCGGGCGGCGACGGTGAGACCGCCGACCTGCGACTTCAGGCCCTCCGAGATGGCCAGACCGGCCGCGTCGTCCGCCGCACGGTTGATGCGGAGGCCGCTGGACAGCTTCTCGAGCGACTTCGAGAGGTCGCTCTGCGTGTTGTTCAGGTTGCGGTAGGCGTTGTTGGCCGCGATGTTGGTGTTGATCTGCATACCCATGATGTTTCCTCCATGATCTGGGCTGGTTGTTCGCGGTCCATCCGTGGCCCGCACACCCCTCTATCGACCGGCCCGCCCATCCCGTTAGGGCCCGAGCACGCAAAAAAAGGGCCGAGAGCGGTCGAGCACGCAGAAAATCCGCGTCCCCGACGGGTGGGGGTCAGGAGGCGCGGGCGGGGGAGGTGGGCGACGGCGTGCTGGGCCAGGCGGGCGAGGTAGGCGCTGCGGCGGGCCTGCGAGGTCTTGGCCTCGATGATCTCGGGGTCGCCCTCGTCGGCGTAGTGGGTGGCCATCCCCTCGCGCATGAGCCGGATGGCCTCGGAACGCTGCTGCGAGACGGCGGAGTGGGTGATGCCGAGCTCCTCCGCGATCTCGGTGACCGTGCGGTCGTCGAAGTAGATGGCCTCGACGATGGAGCGCATCCGGTCGGGGAGGGCCGCCACGGCGGCGCGCACGTACGCGGTGCGCTCGTTCACGAGGGCGGACTCCTCCGGCCCCGTGGTGTCGGAGACGAGCAGGGGCTCGATTGTCTCGTCGAGCGCGGTGACCGTGCGGGCCGCGTCGGCGAGCCCGGCGGCCGCCGTCTGGCGGTCGACGCCCAGCGCGTCGGCGATCTCGTCGACCGTCGGCGTGCGCCCGAGCCCCGCCGTCAGGCTCTCGCGCACCGCGAGCGTCTCCTTGATGCGCTTGCGCGCCGAGCGGGTCGCCCAGTCACTGGCCCGCAGCTCGTCCGCCAGCGCACCGAGGATGCGGGTGCGGGCGTACGCGCCGAAAGGCACGCCGGTGGACGCGTCGTAGGCGTCGGCCGCCGTCACCAGCGCCAGGGACCCGGCCGAGGCCAGGTCGTCCCTCGACAGGTGCGTGGCGCGGGCGACCAGGTCGGAGACCAGGTAGCCCACCAGCGGCAGGTTCTCGACGACGAGCGCGTTTCGATCGGTGCGGTTCACGCGTGCGACCCCTCTTCAACGGACGGGTACCACGATCCAGCCCATCGGGGGAGGGCGGGAAACGGGTACTCGGGCGGTGCTTCTGATCGCTCGGGCTGGGTCGGGTGCCGAGCGGGTGCTAGGGGTATCTCGTTGTTCACGGTAACAACGGCCACGCACCCCGGTCTCGCGATCGATGCCCCCACTTAAGGGCAGGGGGCACCCCCAAAAATGGGAACACCGGTATCCGCGTGAACGGGCTGTGGGACTGATAAGGGGAAGCTGTGGATCGCGCGGCTGCGCTGAGGGTATTCGCAGCTCTCCGCGCCTAACATCGAGGCCACCGGTGCCGATTGTCCCTTGTGTCGACGGGCAGACCGTCCGTCGTCCCGTAACCCGAGGGGACCGCGTGCGCACAACGACTCACGAGGAAGTCAGGAGCGACATGGCCGCGAGCGAACTGTCCGCGCAGCTCTGGAAGGAGCGCGAGCTCCTGGAGCTGCTGCTGTTCAAGCTGGAGGAGGAGCAGCTGCTGCTCGTCGCCGGCAAGTCGCGGTGGATCTCCCACGCCACCCGTGAGGTCGAGCAGGTCATGGAGCGGATGCGGGCCGTCGGCCTCGCCCGCACCGTCGAGGTCGCCGAGGTCGCCGAGGCCTGGGGTCTCGGGCCGGACGCGACGCTGCGCGAGCTCGCCACGGCCGCGCCGGACGGCATCTGGTCCGACATCTTCGGCTCCCACCTCGCGGCGATGACCGAGCTGACCGGCCAGATCGCCGAGGTGCGCGACACCAACGAGCGCCTCCTCCGCGAGGCCTCGCGGTCCACGCAGGAGACGCTGAGCGGGCTCACCGGCGCCGGCGACCCGGGTCTGTACGGTTCGGCCGGCGAGAGCCGCACCGGTGACGGCGGCGCCCGATTCTTCGACACGGAGGCCTAGAGCTGTGAGCACCTTCAGCGGTCTGAACACCGCGTACACCGGACTGGTCGCGGCCAAGGCCGGCCTCGACGTGGTCGGGCAGAACCTGGTCAACGCGAACACCGCCGGCTACACCCGGCAGCGCGTGAGCACCACCGCCGTCCCGGCCCTCGGCAACGCCGGGCTGTTCAGCGGGGGAGTGAAGCCCGGCCAGGGCGTCTTCGTCGGCGGCGTGCAGCGCCTCGACGACGCGGCGCTCAGCTCGCGGGTACGCACGACCTCCGCGCTCTCCGGCTACTCCGGCACGCGGGCCGACGCGCTCGCCACCCTGGAGTCCTCGCTCAACGAGCCCGGCACCAACGGGATCTCCGCCCAGCTGCAGAAGTTCTGGTCGGCGTGGGGGGATGTCTCCAACCAGGCCGGCGAGCAGGCTCCCGCCGGCGTGCTGCTCGGCCAGGCGGGCAGCCTCGTGACGCAGATCGCGCAGGGCTACCAGGCCGTGGACGACCAGTGGACGGCGCTTCGCGGCAAGGCGAGCGGGATGGTGGACGACCTCAACTCCGCGGCGAACGCCGTCGCCGAGCTGAACGACCGGATCCGCACGGCGCTGAACTCCGGAGCCTCCGCCAACGAGCTGATGGACCAGCGCGACGCGCTGACGGCGAAGATCGCCTCGCTGGCCGGCGGCGTCGTGCGGGCCAACCAGGACGGCACGGTGGACGTGCTCATCGGCGGCAACCCGCTCGTCCAGGGCACCTCGGCGAACGCCGTCACGCTCGCGGGCGCGCAGCGGATGTCCGACGCGGGCGGCGACGCCGTGCGGCTCGAGTGGGCGTACCGCCCGGGCGCGGCCATCGCACTGGAGGGCGGGTCCATCGCGGGTGCCATCTCCACCCTCGCGCCCGCCGACGCCACCGGCACCGGCGGCGTGCTGGCGGAGGCCGCCGTCTCGTACAACGCCTTCGCGGCCTCGCTCGCGCAGCGGGTCAACGACATCCACCGCACGGGAGCGACGAGCACCGGGTCGACCGGACTCGACTTCTTCGCCATCGACGCGACGAAGCCGGCGGCGCTGGGCCTCTCGGTCGTGCCGACGGGTGTCGCCCAGATCGCGACGGGGACCCCGGGAGCGGGCGGCACCGACGGCAGCATCGCGGACGCCATCTCGAAGCTGGGCACCGGCACGAACGCCGTCGACAAGCAGTGGTCCGCCTTCGTGGTGCGGATCGGCGTGGCGAGCAAGATCGCGCAGCAGCAGGGCGATCTGGCCGAGCTCTCCGCGAGCTCCGCCACCAGCGCGCTGCTCGCCAACTCCTCCGTCGACCTCGACGAGGAGAACATGAACATGCTCGCGTTCCAGCACGCCTACCAGGGTGCTGCGCGCGTGATGACGGCGGTGGACGAGGCACTCGACGTGCTCATCAACCACACCGGACTGGTCGGGAGGTAAACCGTGTTCACCCGTGTGACGAACGCCACGCAGACGCTCAACGCGCAGCGCAACCTGCAGCTCAGCCTGCAGCGGCAGACGCAGCTGTACGACCAGGCCACGAGCCGCAAGCAGATCACCAAGCCGTCGGACGACCCGACGGCCACCGCCGCCGCACTCGGCGTGCGCGCCGACCAGGCGGCGACCGCGCAGTACAAGCGCAACGTCGACAACGGCGACGCGTGGCTGACGACCGCCGACTCCACGCTGACGTCGGTCGAGGGCATCATGCGCCGCGTGCGCGACCTGACCGTGACCGGCGCGAACGACGGCTCCCTGTCGCCGGAGGCGAAGGAGGCGGTCGCGACCGAGCTCGACGGGCTGAAGAAGTCCCTCCTGTCGCTCGCCAACACGACCTACCTCGGCCGCACGGTCTTCGCCGGCAACTCGGACGCGGGTGTGGCGTTCCAGCCCGACTACTCCTTCACGGGAGCGGCGGGAAGTACAGTGGAGCGCAGGATCGGCCCCGACACCACCGTGCGGGTCGACGCCGACGGTGCCGCGGTCTTCGGGACGGGCGCCGGCTCGGTGTTCGCCCTGCTCGACAACATCTCGAACGACCTGCGGACGGGGGTGAACGTCGGTCCCCGGCTGGGCGAGATCGACGACAGGATGAAGGCGATCGTGGGAGAGCACGCGGAGATCGGCGGTCGGCAGACCCGCATCGACAAGGCGAAGGACACGCTCGCCGTCGGCGCGAACGCGCTGGAGTCGCAGCGGTCGAGCCTGGAGGACGTCGACCTCAGCAAGGTGCTCCTCGATCTCAAGACGCAGGATGTCAACTACCAGACCGCGATCGCCGTCACGGCCCGCGTGCTCCAGCCGACGCTGATGGACTTCCTCCGATGAGCGCGGTGCTGTTCGTCGCCCCGCCGCCCGGGCTGGAGCCGCTCACGGAGTTCGCGCTGACGCCGGTCGACGGCGCGGCGGGCCTCTTCAGCCTGGCCTCCGTCGAGCGTCCCGAGATCCGCCTCTACGCCCTCGACGCGGAGCGCCACCTGCCCGGCTACTCGCCCGAGCTGCCCGACGACCGCGCCGCCGAGCTCGGCATCGAGACGGCCGAGCAGGCGCTGCTGCTGGTGGTCGTGACGCCGTCGCAGCAGGGCAGCACGGTCAACCTCCTGGCGCCGATCATCGTGAACCGGGGGACCGGAGCCGCGCTCCAGCTGGTGCTCGACGACGACGCCTTCCCGGTGCGCGCGGAGCTCGCGGCCCTCGCGGGCGCCTGACCGCGCCACCGGCCCGCTACTTGCCGGCCTCCGGCGCCTTGGCCGGGCACGGAGCCGACTTCGCCATCGCCTCCGCCGCCTGGTCCTCCGACCAGGGGAGGGCCTCCACGACCTTCGTCCCCTTCGTCGCCGCCGGCACCTTGGAGGCGATGGAGGCGAACCGCTGCGCGAGCGCCTGGGCGAATCCGGCGCCCGGCGTCGAGTTGTTGAGCGCGACGACCACGGTGAGGCCGGACGACGGGTCCGTGTACATCGCCGAGACATAGCCGGGCACCGCGCCGCTGCTGCCGCGCAGCGGGCCGAGCAGCTGCACCCCGAGCCCCTGCTTCTGCCAGGAGGGGCCGCTCGCGACGCCCTCCATCTGCGCGCCGGCGGTCGTGCCGTCGAGGAGGGAGCCCGCGGCGAGCGCCTGACTGAACGCCCGCAGGTCGTCGAGGTCGGAGACCACTCCGCCGGAGGTCCAGCCGACCGACGGCGAGAGCCGTGAGACGTCGCGCATCGGCTCGCACACGAGGGCGCCGCCCCCGTCGACGCCGGCCGCGTAGCCCGCGGGATGCCGGCCGGGGACGACGAGCTGCGACGAGGAGGGCAGCACGCTCGCCTCCATCCCGAGCGGGTCGAAGAGGTACTTCTCGTAGAGCGCGGGCCAGTCGCTGCCCGCGGCGTTGCGCACCGCCATCCCGACGAGCACCGCGTTCGTGCGCGACGGGGAGTACTTCTCGCCCGGCTTGCCGGACCGCGGCGCGGCGATCCCCTCGCTCGCGAGCTCGAGCGGCGGCCACTGGCGGGTCGGGTTCATGACGAACCGGCCGCTCAGCTGCGCGGAGTAGTCGCCGATGCCGGACGTGTCCTGGCACAGCTCCCGCATCGTGACGCCGTCCACGCCCACCAGGCCGGGCACCCACTTGGTGAGCGGGTCGTCGAGCCCCATCGTCCCCTCGTCGACGAGCGCGAGGAACACGGTGCAGGTCATCGGGACGGTGTTCTGGCCGATGCGGAAGGTCATGTCCTCGGTCACGGGGGCCGAGCCGCCGCGTGTGGTCGTGCCCGTCGCGCTCGTCCAGCTGCCCGCCCAGGGCGCCCAGACGCCGGCGAACCCGGCGGAGGCGTCGGCCAGGGTCATCGCGTCGGTGAGCGCCGTGTCGAGCCGCTTCTCCACGTCGGCCGGGAGGCCGCCGGCGCGCTGCGAGGGGAGGTCGCTCGCCGACGACGACGTGCAGCCGGCGAGAGCGAGGGCGAGCAGGCCTGCGGCGGCCGCGGCGGCGGCCTTTCCGATCCGGTTCGCTCGTCGCATGGACTCCCCCGCCGTCGTGGTGCTCGTCCCAGGATTGTAACCCGCTGCATGATCGCCGCCGAGAGGCAACGGG
>JAEWDJ010000286.1 GCA_023390155.1 Actinomycetes bacterium
GTCTTCGAGGGCGCCGAGCGCGGCCTGTCGCGTCGACTGCACCGTCAGGCCCGTCATTCGGCGGACCCCCTTCGGGTGCGGCGGCGACGGCTCACGATGTACCCTCCCGTGGCCAGCACGGTCCCGCCCAGCACCAGCCAGGCCGCGACGGCCGCCGCGGACTGCGCGCCGTGCGCGTCGGACCCGGTGTCGGCGAGGCCCCTCCACGCGCCGCCCTGAGCGGGGGCGGTGCCGTGGTCGGCGGCCGGTGCGTCGAGCACGGTGAACGCGACCCGCACGCTCACCCCGCCCGCCGTCGCCTCGATCTCGTGGGCTCCTGAGGCCGCATCCGCCGGGATCACCAGCGCGGCGGTGAAGACGCCCTGACCGTTGACCGTCGCCGTGCCGAGCGCGAGGGGATCCGCGTGGAGGGTGAACGACACGGTCGCGTCGGCCGGGAAGTGGTCTCCGTAGGCGACCACCGTGGCACCGCGCTCGGCGGAGGCCGCCGACAGGGTCAGCGTCGCATCGGCGCCGGGGGCGGTCGGCGCCTTCACCACGATGGAGGTCGTGGCGTCGGTGAGCGAGACCTCGCCGCGCGCCGTCACCGGGTAGGTTCCGTCGGAGGCGCCCGCCGGGACGGTCAGCGTGACGCTGATCGCGCCGGAGCCGTCCGCGCTGGTCGCGACCGGCGTGGCCGGGGCAGTCCCGAGGGTCACGGCGACAGCCTCGCCCGGCTCGAAGCCGTGACCGGTGACGGTCACGTCGGAGCCCGGGGCGACGGCTCCGGCGACGGCGTCGAGCGCCGGCTGCCACGCCTTGTCGACATGCACCGTCGTGGTGGCGACCGCGCTCTTCAGGCCGTCGTCGACGGTGACCGACACCGTGTAGTCGCCGGCCTCCGTGTAGGAGTGGTCGCCGGAGACGACCGCGGGGTCACTGCCGGTGCCCGGGGTGACGACGGCGTCGGCGAGCGGCGAGCCGTCGCCCCAGTTGACGCGGGCGGCGTACGCACCCGCCGTGCTGGGGGCCCCGCCCGTCGCGGTGGCCAGCTGAGCGTTGAACGCGACGCCGGTCTTCTGCGCGCCCACCGCCGAACCGCTCACCGTGAGAGCCGGGACCGCGGTGCGCACGCCGTCGGAGGCGAAGGCGAACACGTGGATGCGGCCCGCCGATCCCGGATCGCCCGTCTGCACCGGCAGCGTGATCGACTGCACGGTCTTGCCGGCCGGCAGGGTGATCGGCGCGGTCGAGAAGATCGCCGCGGTCTGGCCGTCGCCGGCGCTCGCGCCGCTCAGCCGGCCGGCCGACTTGCCGACGACGATGCCCCCGTTGATCGGGCTGTTCGCCGCGCCCACCCAGTCGCCGTAGTCGATCGCGAGCGGGGCGGTGCTCCCGTCGCTGAAGGTGATCGTCGCGGAGACGTGCTGGGCGGTCTGCGTGGCGGTGCCGATGACCGACAGCTTCGTTGCTCCCTGGCCCAGGTCGACCCGGATGGTCTGCCCGTTGCCGGTCGCGTTGTCCGGCTGCCCGGCGACCGCCGCGGGCAGGTCGAAGGTGAGTGCGGTGCCGGGCACCGTCACCGTCGTGCCCTGCACGAACCCGGTGTTCTTCAGCAGCGCGCGGTCGAACGCCCACGCCTTCGCGTCGCAGTTCGCGCCCACTCCGGCGTCGCCGATGCAGGTGCTGTCGAACGCGCCGGCGAGCGTGCTGTCGCGGCTGACGGAGACCGGGACGACCGTGCTGACCTGCGAGCTGCCGTCGCCCGCCGTGACGGTGACCGAGTACTCGCCCACCGCGTCGAAGGTGTGCGGCGCCGCGATCGCCCAGGTGCCGAGAGCGGTCTTCGAGACGCTCGCCGGCTGCGGGCCCGCACCGTCGTGGAAGTCGGCGGTGACGGTCAGGTCGCCCGCGTCCTTCGCCGCGCCGCCGGAGACGGTCGCGAGCGTGGCCTCCACGGAGGTTCCCACGGCCGCCTTCACGCCCTCGGCCGGGGTGATGGCGAGGTCGCCCACCGTGCCCGGCGTGGCGAGCAGCTCGAGCTCGGCCAGCGAGGCGGGTGCGCCCGTGGTCGTGGCGTCGATCGTCAGCCGGTAGCGGGTGAAGGTCCCCGGTTGCGCGAGCTCGAACGGCCGGGTCTGCGTCGCCCAGGTGAAGGTCTGGCCGGTGCGCGTGTCCAGAGGCATCCAGTTCGTGCCGTCGGCGGATCCCTCCAGGTGCCAGGCGGTCGGGACCGCCCCGGAGGGCGGGGAGGTCAGGGTGTAGCTGCTCACCGCGACCGCGCCGCTCGACGACGTCCAGGTGATGGCCGGCGTCGCCGTGGCGAACGTCGCGACGCTGCGCGAGTTGTCGTCGGTCAGGGCGGCGATCGCGCTGCCGTCGGAGACGGCGGTGGCGCCGTAACCGGCCTTGGTGGCGTCGGTCGCCGGCGTGGGCACCGGAGCCGAGCTGGTGTGCGCACCCCACGAGGTCGGCGTCGCGCTCATCGTGAAGTCGACGGTGGCGCCCGTGCTCAGGACGTCATGCGGCAGCACCGCGGTGTCGATGGCCTTGCCGTTGAGCTTCGCCGAGGCGACGTAGACGTTGCGGTCGCTGTTGTTCGGGGCGTTGATCACGAGCTGCTTGCCGCCCTGGAGGTGCACGGTGGCCTTGGTGAACAGGGGCGAGCCGATCGTGTAGTCGCCACTGCCGAGCTGGAGCGGGTAGAAGCCCAGCGCCGAGAACACGTACCACGACGACATCTCGCCGTTGTCCTCGTCGCCCAGGTAGCCCTGACCGATCTCGCTGCCCACGAAGAGTCGCTTCTCGACCTCGCGCACGACGGCCTGCGTCTTGCTCGGCGCACCGGCGGCGGCGTAGAGGTACGGGATGTGGTGCGACGGCTGGTTGCTCATCCCGAGCTGTCCCATGCGCACGGCGCGCGCCTCGATCATCTCGTGGATGCTGCCGCCCCCGCCGTCCTCCGGCGTCGCGAAGAACTGGTCGAGCTTGTCGACGAGGCCCTGCGAGCCACCGTAGAGCGAGGCCAGGCCGTCGACGTCGAACGGTGCGTGGAAGGCGAAGTTCCAGGCGTTCGTCTCGGTGTACGGACCCCACCAGGTCTTCGGGTCGAAGCTCGCGCCTCCCGAGACCGCGCCGGAGGCGGTCTTCGGCCGGAAGAACCCGGTCGCCGGGTCGAACATCTGGACGTAGTTGGTGGCGCGGTCGAGGAAGTACGTCGACTCCTCCTTCAGCTGCGCGCGACGGGAGTCCGGCGTGGCCGGGTCGTCCGCGAGCTTCGCCGCCATCTGCCCGATGCCGTGGTCGTTGATGTAGCCCTCGAGCCCCCACGACACGCTCTCACCCTGCGAATCGGGTGTGTAGCCGAGGAAGATCGAGGTGTCGAGCGACTTGCGGCCGACGTTGTTCGACGGCGGCAGCACCGTCGCGTTCTTGAGCGCGGCGTCGTAGGCGTCGAGCGCGGTGGCCGTGTCCACGGCGCCGTTGAGATACGCGTCGGCGAAGGCCACGTCGGAGCTCGTGCCGGTCATGATGTCGGAGTAGCCCGGCGACGACCAGCGCGAGACCCAGCCGCCCTCGCGGTACTGCTGCACGAACCCGTCGACGAGCTCGTCGGCCAGCGTCGGGTACAGCAGCGAGTAGAGCGGCCACACCGTGCGGTAGGTGTCCCAGAAGCCGTTGTTGACGTAGAGCTTTCCGTCGACGACCTTCGCGTTGGTGGCCGTGTCCGTCGCGCTCCCCGTCTGCGGAGCGACCGGGCTGGCGTGCTTGTAGACCGGTGTCGAGGCGGTGCCCGTGTTCTCGTACTGCGAGTTCGGGTAGAGGTTCATCCGGTACAGGCTCGAGTACAGGGTGGTCAACTGGTTGGCCGTCGCGCCCTCCACGTCGATGACGCCGAGGCGGTCGTTCCAGGCGGAGGCGGCGGCCGCGTTGACGTCGGCGAAGCTCTTGCCGGTGACCTCCAGGTCGAGGTTCTTCTTCGCTTGCGCGGCGGAGATGAACGAGGTGGCGAGTCGCAACTGCACGGTCTCACCGGCCGTGGTCGAGAAGGCCGCGTAGCGCGCTCCCGTGCGCCCGCCGGACGCGGTACCGACGGCGCTGGGCGTCTTGTCGAAGGCGCCCGAGATGAACATGCGGCTCACGCCGCTGCCGCTGCCGCCGTCGGTCCAGCCCGAGACGGTCCCGTCGGCCGCGACCGTCAGCGAGGAGGAGCCGCCGACCCGGTCGACGATCACGCTGCCGGTGGTGCCGGGGAACTGGAAGCGGAAGATGCCGCCGTGGTCCGTCGGCGCGACCTCGGTCACGAGCCCGTTCTGGAACCGGACGCTGTACAGGTCCGGTCGCGCGATCTCGTCGGCATGGCTGAAGGCCAGCTGGCGCGCGGTCAGGTCGCCGCTCGGCGTGCCGGAGGTGGAGGGCATGATGCCCAGCTGGTCGCGGTCGCCCATCCAGATGCTCGGCTCGTGCGAGATGCCGATGGCCTGCAGCGTGGGCAGGTTCTCGGCGTTGTTGGCGCGCTGGTACTCGTAGAGCGTGCCCTGGCTGCCGCCGTTGGTGAACGGCGTGAAGAAGTTGAAGCCATTCGGCCAGGCGGTCGCCGGGATGTTCGTGCCGCGGGAGAAGGCGGAGCTCGACAGGGTGCCGCGCCGCGTGTCCACGAGCTTCACCTTGCTGGAGGCGTCGGCCGCGGGGGCGGCGTCGCCGATGCGCACGTCGTCGATCCAGCCGGAGAACGCGGTGCTCGCGCTGCCGGTCGGGTAGTCGTAGCTCAGGAGGATCTTCTCGACCGTCCGGCCGGCCAGGCTCGAGAGGTCGATCTGGATGTTGTTCCACTCGTTCTCGAACAGCGACTTCTGCTCGCCGTGGGCGCGCGCGGTCACCCCGAAGCCGTTGGCGTCGGTGAGATCCTGCTTGCTCGAGAGCGTCGTCCCGTCGTCCAGGACGAGGTCCACGGCGACCCACGACGCCGGCACGGCGAGGTCGGTTCCGCGGTCCGGGAAGACCAGGTACGACAGCTCGGTCTGCGCGCCGATGGTCGCGCCGACCCCGTCGTAGAGCACGTTCGTCGCCGCGGCGGCGCCGTCGGCGAGGTGCTTGCCGCCGTAGCGCAGGGCGTGCGTGCCGCTGAAGCCGGCGCCCGCCTTGGCGTTGTAGCCGTTGGTCGGCCCGCTGCCGACGACCGAGAGCATCGGCGTCGCGCCCGGCGTCCCGTCGCGCAGGTCCCAGTCGGCGAGCTGGAGGTACGGGTCGCCGCTGTTCAGGGTGACCGTCAAGCGGTACTGCGAGTAGGTGGCCGGCGTCGCCAGCGCGTACGTGTTCGTCGCCTGGCGGCCGGTGAACGTCTGACCGCTCTGGCTGTCCACGGGGCTCCAGGTGCTGCCATCGTTCGAACCCTCGATGGTGAAGTCCTTGGGGTCGCGACCGGCCGAGTCGTTGCCGGAGGTGAGCGCGTAACCCGTCACCAGCGTCGGCTTCGCGAAGGTGTAGACCACCCAGCCCGTCGCGGCCTTGGTGAGCCACTTCGTGGCCGAGTTGTTGTCCGTCAGCTTGACCGCGGCCTCCCCCGGGCCGTTCTCGGCCGAGGCGGTGACGCCGGTGAAGTACGCGGAGAGGCTGCCCGGCGGGATCTTGCCCGTCACGTTGGTCTGGGTGCCGTACGGCGTGCTCGCGAGCGGCTGCGGAT
>JAEWDJ010000377.1 GCA_023390155.1 Actinomycetes bacterium
CGAGCTCGCCCGCGTAGCGGTCGTTGCCGGTCAGCGGCGAGCCGCCGACGATGACGCCGGCGCCGATGCCGGAGGCGCCGCCGTTGAGGTAGACGAGGTCGGAGGCACCCCGGCCGGCACCGAAGAGGCGCTCCGCGTTGGCGCCGAGGCTGGCGTCGTTGGCGGCGAGGACGGGGTAGCCGGTGGCGGCGGCGAGCTCGGCCGCGAAGGGCTCCTCGGCCCACTCGAGGTGCGGCGCGAGGCGCACGACGCCGTCCTCCTCCCGCACGAGCCCGGGCACGGCCACGCCGATGCCGACGACGCGGGAGGCTGCGGCCAGGTCGGGCCGCAGCCCGTCGATGACGGCGGCGGCGATGGAGGCGGCCTCCTGTGCGGTCGGCACGTGGCCCGTGGGGAAACGCACCCGGCGGCGCACGGTGGCGTCGAGGCCGACGACGCCCACCGTCACCGCGTCGATCTCGGGGTTCACGGCGAGGGCGACGACGCGGCCGTCGGGCGCGACCACCGGGGAGGGGCGCCCGACCCGGTTGCTGGTGGCGGGCTCCCGCTCCAGCACCAGCCCGTAGTCGACGAGCTCGGCGACGAGCGCGCCGATGGTCGAGCGGTTGAGGCCGGTCGCCTGGGTGAGGGCCGAGCGCGCGAGGGGACCGCCGCGGTGCACCATCCCGAGCACCGCGGCGAGGTTGTGCCGTCGCACCGTGTCGAGGTTCGTCCCCGCCGTCGTCCTGCCGTTCATGGTCCCGAGTACTGTATTACAGCTCGGCGCGGCCCCCGGCGGACTCGGCGGTGCGGCCGGTGGCGACCTCCCGCAGCGTGAAGGGATGCGCCTCCGGCCCGGTCGCGGTGAGCGCCTCGCCGGAGCGCGTGACCGTGTACTCCGCGACCTCGCCGGCGGGCGTGGTGACGCTCACCGTGCGCGTGCCGTCCGGTCCCGGGTACACCGCGAGCGTCAGGCCCTCGCGGTAGTCGTAGTCGGGCCGGTCGTCGCGGGCGCCGAGCGGCAGCACCGCACCCTCGCGCACGTACAGCGGGAGGCTGTCGAAGCCGTGCGTCTCGCGGCGCCAGCGACCGCCCTCCACCTGCTCCCCGGTGAGGAGCGAGGTCCACATCCCGGCCGGGAGGTAGAACTCGACGTCGGCGGGCGAGAACACGGGGGCGACGAGCAGGTCGCCGCCCAGCAGGTACTGCCGGTCGAGATGGTCGACGGCCGGGTCGCCCGGGAACTCCAGCTGGAGGGGTCGCATGACCGGCGTGCCGCGCTCGGCCGCCTCCTGCCCCGCCGCGAAGAGGTAGGGCATGAGCCGCAGCTTCAGCTTCGTGAACCGGCGGGTGACCTCCACGGCCTCCTCGTCGAACGCCCACGGCACGCGCACCGAGTCGCTGCCGTGGAGGCGCGAGTGGCTCGACAGCAGGCCGAAGGCGGTCCAGCGCTTGAAGACGCCCGGGTCGGGTGTGCCCTCGAAGCCGCCGATGTCGTGGCTCCAGAAGCCGAAGCCGCTGAACGCGAGCGAGAGTCCGCCGCGCAGGGTCTCGGCCATCGACTCGTACGACGACGTGTTGTCCCCGCCCCAGTGCACCGGCATGGTCTGCCCGCCGGTGGTCGCCGACCGCGCGAACAGCACGGCGTCGCCGGCACCGCGGGCCTCCTCCAGCACCGCGAAGACGGCCTGGTTGTAGAGCTGCGTGTAGTAGTTGTGCATGCGCTCGGGCGAGGAGCCGTCGAAGTACTCGACCTCGACCGGGATGCGCTCCCCGAAGTCGGTCTTGAAGCAGTCGACGCCCTGGGCGACCAGGCGGCGCAGGTGGTCCTGGTACCAGCGGGTCGCGTCCGGGTTCGTGAAGTCGACGAGGCCCATCCCGGCCTGCCACAGGTCCCACTGCCAGACCGTGCCGTCGGGACGCTTCACCAGGTAGCCGGCGGCCGCCGCCTCGGCGAACAGCGGCGAGCGCTGGCCGATGTAGGGGTTGATCCAGACGCAGACCCGCAGGTCCTTGTCGTGGAGGCGCGCGAGCATCCCCTCCGGGTCCGGGAAGGTGCGCGGGTCCCACTCGAAGTCGCACCAGTTGAACTCGCGCATCCAGAAGCAGTCGAAGTGGAACACCGACAGCGGCAGGTCGCGCTCGGCCATCCCGTCGATGAAGGAGGTGACGGTCGCCTCGTCGTAGGAGGTGGTGAAGCTCGTGGACAGCCAGAGCCCGTACGACCACGCCGGCACCGAGGCCGGACGGCCGGTCAGCGCGGTGTAGCGCTCCAGGATCTCCTTCGGCGTCGGCCCGTAGATCAGGTAGTACTCGAGGGTCTCCCCCGGCACCGAGAACTGGACGCGCTCGACCGTCTCCGACCCGACCTCGTATGAGACGTGCCCTGGATGGTTCACGAGCACGCCGTAGCCGCGGTTCGTCAGGTAGAACGGGATGTTCTTGTACGCCTGCTCGCTGGAGGTGCCGCCGTCGGCGTTCCAGATGTCGACGGTCTGGCCGTTCTTGACGAGCGGGCCGAACCGCTCCCCCAGCCCGTAGACGAGCTCGCCGACGCCGAGCGCGAGCTGCTCGTGCACGAAGGTGCCGTCGCCCGCGACCGTCATGTGCGCGAGCGACTTGTGCCCGCTCGAGGTGAGCACGGTGTCCCCGGCCGAGAAAGTCAGCGACCAGGGCGCCCCCCGGCGGACCGTGGCGGTGAGGTCGCCCGCGCGGAGCGTGCCGGCCTCGTCGTCGACGACCGCCTCGGCGTGCCCCTCCTCCGCGGCGAGCGCGAAGCCCGGCTCGAGATGCCCGCCCTGCCAGTGCTCGACGCGCACGCCGATCACGTTCGGGAGCGGCGAGCTGAGCGTCACGGTCAGCGTCGGCCGGTTGAGGGTGTCGCCGCGGCGCTCGATGACCTTGCCGGGCGCGGTGATCGTGACCTCCCCGTCGCCGGCGACGACGTCGTACGCCTCCTGAGCGTAGACGGGCGTGACGCCGGGGCGGAGCTGCCAGAAACCATCGGTGAACTTCATTGCTACTTGACCGCTCCTGCTGTGATGCCCCGGGTGAGGGTGCGCTGGAAGATGAGGAAGAAGACGAGGGTCGGGATGAGGCCGAGGAGGGCCGACGCGGACGTGGTGGTCACATCCATCAGCCGGTCGCCCTGCAGCACGCTGATCGCGACGGGCACGGTCTGGTTGTCGTTCGACACCAGGAACGTGAGCGGGATGAGGAACTCGTTCCACGTCCAGATGAAGAAGAAGATCAGCAGCACGCTGAGGGTCGGCCGCGAGATCGGCACGACCACGCGCCACAGGATGCGCCAGCGCCCGGCGCCGTCGAGCGAGGCGGCCTCCAGCACCTCCTTCGGGAACGTGCCGTAGACGCTCGAGAGCAGGTAGGTGCCGAACGCGCTCTGGATCACCGTGAAGATGATGATGACGCTCCACACGTTGTCGTAGAGACCCACCTGCTTGAACATGTAGTACAGCGGGTAGAGCAGCGACTCCTGCGGCAGCATGTTCGCCAGCAGGAACAGCACGATGATCCAGGTGCGGGCCTTCACCCGGCCGATGCCGAGGGCGTACGCGTTCAGGACCGAGATGACCACGGCGAGGATGGACACGACGCCCGAGATGAAGATCGAGTTCCACAGCTTCTCGGGGAAGTCGACCCGGTTCCAGAAGTTCACGATGCCGTCGGTGTAGAACGCCGTCGGCAGCTGCAGCGGGCCGCCGGCGTTGTAGTCGGCCGGGCTCTTGAACGAGTTGATCAGGATGAGCAGGAACGGGAACGCGATCCCGATGCCGATCACGATGGCGACGATCAGGATGACCCAGTCGGTCGCCGTCTTCTTCGGCTTCTGCCGCTTGAGCTTGCGCGGGGCGGCGGGCGCGGTCGCGCCGGGGCGGGGACGGTCGAGGGTGGTGGACATCAGTTCTCGTTCTCCCGGCGCTCGGCCCGGTTCTGGGCGACGATGAAGAGGATGGAGATCGCGACGATGACGACGGTCAACGCGGTCGCGATGGTGGCGCCGTAGCCCACCTGCTGGCTCTGGAAGAACTCGCTGTACGAGTAGTAGCTCGGCACCATCGTCGCGGTGCCGGGGCCGCCGCGGGTGAGGGTGTAGACCGGGCCGAACACCTTCAGCGCCGCGATGGTGCAGGTGAGCGTGACGACGAAGATCTCGGGCCGGATGATCGACACCGTGATGGAGCGGAACCGCTGGAACCAGTTCGCCCCGTCGAGCTCGGCCGCCTCGTACAGCTCCGGGTCGACGCGCTGGAGGGCGGCCATGAAGATGACGACCGGGTAGCCGATCTGCACCCAGACCATCACGGCCATGATCGACGCGAGCGCGGTGTCCGGGCTGCCGAGCCAGTTGTGCTGCAGCTGCTCCAGCCCGATCGCGGCGAGGATCGTGTTGAGGGCGCCGTTGTCGGGCCGCAGGATCCAGCCGATGACGATGGCCGCGATGACCACGGGGAGGATCTGCGGCAGGTAGTAGGTGGCCCGCAGGAAGCTGGCGAGCCTGCCGCCGAACTTCTTGCCGACCAGGTCGAACAGCATCGCCGCGAGGATGAGGCCGACGAGGGTCGGGATGACGACCATCGCGACGATCATCGCGATCGAGTTGCCGAACGAGGTCCAGAACTTGTCGTCGCCGAAGAGGCGGACCCAGTTGTTCAGACCGATGAACTTGGGCGGGCGGATGCCGCGGTAGCTGGTGAAGCTGAGGTAGATGTTCCAGACCAGCGGGATCAGGACGATCACCGCCAGCAGGACGAACCCCGGCAGCAGGTACCACCAGAACGACCCGCGACCGCTGCTCGGCAGCAGCGAGTCACCGCCGCGCTTGTTCTTCGTCGCCGCGCGCACGTCGACTGCGACCATGCGTTGCTCCTTGCTTCGTTGCATGCGCCGCCCGGCCGGCCGCCGCGTGGAGG
>JAEWDJ010000376.1 GCA_023390155.1 Actinomycetes bacterium
GCCCCATGCAGCACGTCACCGTCCGCCCCGGCGCGCCCCGCGCCGAGCACCTCCCCGAGCCGCTGGGTCTCGGCACGCCTCGGCCGTGCCTGTCATGGCGCACGACCGGCCCGGAGGGGTGGCGCCAGGCGGGCTACGAGCTCGAGATCGACCGCGGCGACGGGCTCCGCACGTTCGCCGTCGACTCCGCCGACCAGGTGCTGGTCCCGTGGCCCGACGAACCCCTGGCGTCGCGGGAGCGCGCCGTCGTCCGCGTGCGGGTGCGCGGGACGGACGGCACGGCGTCCGAATGGAGCGAGCCGACCGCCGTCGAGGCGGGCCTCCTGCACCCGTCGGACTGGACCGCGAAGGCCGTCGGCGGCGCGTGGCCGGAGGTGCGCGAGAGCGACGAGCGCCGCCCCGCCCTCGTCCGCCGCGGCTTCCACCTCCCGGCGGCGCCCGTCCGCGCTCGCCTCTACATCACCGCGCACGGACTCTACGAAGCCGAGATCAACGGCGTCCGCGTGGGCGACGACGCCCTCTCCCCCGGGTGGACGACGTATGCGCAGCGCCTCCGCTACTACACGTACGACGTCACGGACCTGCTCACCGCCGGCGACAACGCGATCGGCGCCTGGCTCGGCGACGGCTGGTACCGCGGCCGCATGGGCTGGCGCGGCGGGTTCCGCAACGTCTTCGGCGACGACCTCTCCCTCTTCGCGCAGCTGGAGGTGGAGGACGCCGACGGCGGCTTCCACACCATCGCCACCGACCGGGAATGGCGAGCCGGTGTCGGTCCCATCCTGCGCACCGGCAACTACGACGGCGAGGACTACGACGCCCGCGAGGAGCGACCGGGCTGGTCCTCTCCCGGCTTCGACGAGGCGGGCTGGACTCCCGTCGCCGTGCGCTGGCGGGACCCCGCAACACTCGTCGCACCGGAGGGGCCGCCCGTCCGCTGCACGCAGGAGGTCGCCGCGGTCGAGGTCATCACCACGCCGAGCGGCGCGACCGTGCTCGACTTCGGCCAGAACCTCGTGGGCCGGGTGCGCATCCGGGTCCGCGGCGAGCGCGGCGACACCGTGACGATCCGCACGGCGGAGGTGCTGCAGGAGGGCGAGCTGTACACCCGCCCGCTGCGCGACGCCCGCTCCACCGACAGCTACACCCTCGCCGGGCGCGCGGAGGGCGAGGAGTGGGAGCCGCGCTTCACCTTCCACGGTTTCCGCTTCGCGCAGGTCGACGGCTGGCCGGGCGACGTCTCCGCCGCGGCCCGGGCCGGCGACATCGTCGCCCGCGTCTACCACACCGACCTCGAGCGGACGGGGTGGTTCGACTCCTCCGACGAGCTGGTGAACCGCCTGCACGAGAACGTGGTCTGGAGCATGCGCGGCAACTTCGTCGACATCCCCACCGACTGCCCGCAACGGGACGAGCGGGTCGGCTGGACCGGCGACATCCAGGTGTTCGCGCCGACCGCCGCCTTCCTCTACGACGTGTCGGGGATGCTGTCGTCCTGGTTGAAGGATGTCGCGGCAGAGCAGCTGCCCGACGGCACCGTCCCCTGGTACGTCCCCGTCATCCCCGCCCATCACATGTGGACGCCCATCCGCCCCGGCGCGGCGTGGGGCGACGTCGCCGCGCTCACCCCGCTGGTGCTGCACGAGCGCTCGGGCGACCTCGGCATCCTGGAGGCGCAGTTCGACAGCGCGCGTCGCTGGGTCGACCTGCTCGACCACCTCTCCGGCGACGACCACCTGTGGGACGACGGCTTCCAGCTCGGCGACTGGCTCGACCCCGTGGCGCCGCCGCAGGATCCGGCCGACGGCCGCGCCGACAAGTACCTGGTGGCGACCGCGTACTTCGCCGCCTCCTCCCGCGCCGTCGCCCGCATGGCGGAGGCCCTCGGCCGCGCGGCCGACGCCGCCCGCTACGACGCGCTCGCGGACGCCGTCGCGGAGGCATTCCGCACCGCGTACGGCGACGGCACCGGCCTCCTCGTGAACGACGCCCCGACCTCCTACGCGCTGGCGATCCGCTTCGGCCTGCTGCCGGAGGCGCACCTGCCGATCGCCGGTGCACGCCTGGCGGAGCTCGTCGCGCAGGAGGGCAACCGCATCGCCACCGGCTTCGTCGGCACCCCGCTCATCAGCGACGCCCTCAGCTCCACCGGGCACCTCGACACCGCGTACGACCTGCTGCTCGAGCGGGAGTGCCCCTCCTGGCTCTACCCCGTCACGCAGGGGGCGACCACGATCTGGGAGCGCTGGGATTCGCTCCGCCCCGATGGCACCGTGAACCCGGGGTCGATGACCTCGTTCAACCACTACGCCCTCGGCGCGGTGGCCGACTGGCTGCACCGGGTCGTCGCGGGCCTCGCGGCGGAGGAGCCCGGCTACCGTCGCATCCGGTTCGCGCCGCGCCCGGGTGGCGGCCTCACCCGCGCGTCGGCCACGCACCTATCGCCCTACGGCCCCGTCGCCATCACGTGGGAGCGGACGGGCGACACGCTCACCGTCCGCACCGAGGTGCCGATCGGCGCGACCGCCGTGCTCGACCTCCCCGGCCGGGAGCCGGTCGAGCTCGGTCCCGGCGTCGCGACGACCGTCGTGGAGGCGGTCGCCGCGACGGTCTGACCGTCTCGGCCCGCTGGGCCGGCGTCCCCTCCTCGGTATCGTGGAGGGGATGTCCGACCCCACGCAGCTGCAGTATCTGACCGCCCGCCGCAACGCGGATCGCCGAGCGATCCTCCGGCTCGTCCCCGCCGGCGACGCGATCGACCACCTCCCCGACGCCGAGGCCGTCACCGGGAGGGGCGTCTCCCTCCGCGGCCGCATCCTGCGCCCGATCGGGCTGGTCATCCTGTCGGTCGCGGGCGTCTGGTTCGTGACCGTGGGGGCCTGGGACGACGAGGGCTTCTTCCCGTGGTTCTGGAACGTCGTCTGGCTGTTCTTCCCGTGGGTCTTCCTCGGCCCGCTCTGGGCGGCCTACGTGCGCGGAGTGCGCCGCGACGCGCGCGACCGCGCCCTCCGCGCCTCCTGGGCGGACGCCTCCCGAGTGCCGTCGACGGCGGGCGCCGTGGAGGCCGTGCACTGCCAGCGCAGCGACACCGGCGGGATCTTGGGCGCAGCGGTCACCGTGCGGGACACGACCGGCACGGTCACGATCGACCGGCTCGCGCCGGGCTCCGCCTCGACGCCGGCGCAGCTGCCCGCCGTCGGCGACCCCGTGCGCGTCTGGCGGCTCGACGGTGGGCGGATCGTGGTCCAGGCGGAGCGGGGGCGGGACTGAGCCGGCCGCACTCGGCCCGGCGTCCCGCCTGTCGCTCCGCTTCTGCTGACCGCTCCTACCGCTCCGCTCGCGGGTAGTCCCCGTTCCGCAGGTGCGCGCTGCGGACGAGCGGCGGCTCGCCGTGGTGCTGCGCGCCGACGTAGGCGCCCACGATGTCATCCTCCGGGCCGGTGTGCCCCTCCGACTCCGTGTACTGCCCGTGCACGGCGCGCTCGGCAGGGCCTTCGCCGTCGGCCTCGGTGTAGCGGCCCTCGACGCGGTCCCGGTCGCGGGGTGCGCTCTCGTCGACCATGATCATCGCCTCCCTTGTTTGCGATACCGCAATCATCCTCCCGCCGCCGACCCGGGGAAGGGAGGGAGGCCGGACTCGAAGCGCGCGCCCATCTTCGCTTCAGACTCGCCGCCGGACGCACCCTGCACGCGCGCCACCCGACACGGTAGAACTGGGAGGGTGACAGCCGCCGCCGACTCCGACGCACCGCTCGACGCGGCAGCCCTCGACGCGGCGCGGCCCGACGCGGCAGCACTCGACGCCGCAGCACCCGACGCCGCAGCCCTCGACGCCGCACAGCTCGACGCCGTGCTCCGCGCCGCGAACGTCCTCCTCGGCGTGGCCGCCCGCTCGGTGCTCGACGTGGAGGACGAGGTCACCTC
>JAEWDJ010000379.1 GCA_023390155.1 Actinomycetes bacterium
GTCCACTCCCCGGCCTCGAGCACGCCGGCCTCGACCAGGGCGGGGGCTGACCACTCCGACCAGGGCGTGTCGTCGCCGGCCCGCACGCGGACGCGCACCTCGGCCTCCTCCCGCGAACGCAGCGGGGCCGCGGGCCACGGCACGAAGACCGACTCGGCCGACGCGACCGCGAACACCTCGACGGCGCCGGAGCGGGTGACCTCCACCTCGTAGGCGGTCTGGGTCCACGAGGGGTCGGGGGAGGAGGAGCGCCAGCTCAGACGCGGCTCGGCGACGCCGATCCCCAGGGTGCGCGCGGGGCTCGCGGCGCGGCGCTCGAAGCGCGGCCGTTCGACGACGACGGTCATGGACTCCTCCTCGAGTGGTGGTTTCGGGCCACCTTAGAACGTTTCAAGGGTTTTCCGCCAGTCAGCGCCGAAACGGCACCATGCGACCGGTCGACCTGTTGACACTTCGGCGAAACGTATGCTTTCATACCCGTTGAAACGTTCTAATCACGTTCGCGACTCCGGACGCGACCCTTTTCAAGGAGGAAAAGTGATCACAGCACACCGACGCCACCGGCGCATCGCCGTCATCGGCGCCGTCCTCGCAGCCGGAGCGCTCGCTCTGACCGCGTGCTCGGGCACGGGAGGCGGTGGCGGCAAGAGCAGCGGCGACTTCACCACGCTCGGCCTCACCAGCAACACCACCCCCAACGACACCCTGAAGGCGCTCAGCACCGGCACGTGCGAGGCGGCGCAGAAGGCGGCGCCGATCAAGACCGACGCCGACGACCAGACGCAGCACGACCAGAAGCTGCAGCTGCTCGCGGGCCAGAACGCGCTCCCCAACCTGTTCGTCAGCCCGGGAACGCCCGACCTCGCCAAGCAGTTCATCTCCGGCGGCAAGCTCGTCGACATCAGCGCCGAGCTGAAGAAGGACGGCCTGGAGGACCAGATCCTCCCGATCGCCGCCTCCACCATGGAGAAGCTGTACGGCCAGAAGGACAGCTACGCGCTGCCCAACGAGCTCAACATCGAGGGCATCTGGTACAACAACAAGATCTTCACGGACAACGGCATCGAGGTCCCCGGCACCTGGGACGAGCTCACCGCCGCCAGTGACAAGCTGCTCGCCAAGGGCATCCAGCCCTTCGCCGGCGACGGCAAGGACGGCTGGCCGATCACCCGCCTCGTGGGCGCCTACCTCTTCCGCGACCTGGGCCCCGACGCCCTGCAGGACGTCGCCGACGGCAAGGCCAAGCTGACCGACGCCGACTACGTCAAGGCCGCCGACGAGGTCGCCAAGCTCGGCAAGGCCGGCGCGTTCGGCGCGGGCGTCGCCTCCACCGACTACAACGGGGCCACCAACCAGTTCCTCACCGGCCAGGCCGCCATGTTCTACATGGGCTCGTGGATCGTCTCCAACTTCAACGACGAGACCCAGAACAAGATCGGCGCGGACAACATCGGCTTCATGCCGTTCCCGGCCGTCTCCGGCGGCAAGGGCAGCATCGACCAGACCCCGGCGAACGTCGGCCAGCCGCTCATGCTGAGCAAGGCCGCCTACACCGACGACTCCGCCACCTGGCTGAAGTGCATCGCCCAGAACTACGGCGACGAGGTGCTGTCGAAGTCCGGTGTCGTCTCCGGCTTCAAGCTGAGCAAGGACCACTCGGACGTCTCGGCGCTCACCAAGGGCGTCCAGGACACCGTGAACAACTCGAAGTCGGCCGTGCTCTGGTTCGAGGCGCTCTTCTCCTCGAAGGCCACCACCGCCAGCCAGACCAACGGCGGATCGCTCGGCAACGGGTCGATCTCCGGCGCTGACTTCATGCAGCAGGTCCAGAACGCACTCGGCTGAGGCCGAGGCTCCCCGCGGGGTGCGGCGGCCAACCGTCCGCCGCACCCCGTGCGCCTCTCACCCGCTACGAGAAAGCACCCCCGCCCCATGAACTCCGTTCTCGGCAGCAGACGCACCGCCCTCCTCCTGGTCGGCCCCGCGCTCCTCGTCTACAGCGCGATCACCCTCCTCCCGATCGTGTGGTCGTTCGGCTACACCTTCTTCTCCGGCGGCCTCATCCAGGGCTTCACGTTCGCCGGCCTCAAGAACTTCCAGACGTTCTTCACCGACCCCAACGCGTGGAACGCGCTGCTCTTCACGGCGAAGTACGCGATCATCGTCACCATCGGCCAGGTCGTCATCGGCTACCTGCTGGCCCTGATGTACGTCTTCTTCCTGCGCCGCGCGTCGAGCTTCGTGCGCACGGTCGTGTTCTTCCCCGTCGTGCTCCCGACGGTCGCCGTCTCGCTGCTGTTCCAGCGGATGTTCCAGCTGACCCCGCAGCCCGGGCCGGCCAACGCGCTCATCCAGGCCTTCGGCGGCACCGGCACCGACTTCCTGGGCCACGCCGACAGCGCCTTCTGGGTGCTCATCATCATGGACATCTGGCGCTCGATGGGCTTCTACGCCGTGCTGCTGTTCGCCGGCCTGGTCGACATCCCCGACGAGATCATCGAGTCCGCCCGCCTCGACGGCGCCGGCCGCTGGACGCTCGTGCGCAACATCATCCTGCCGCTGTCGGCGCCGGTGCTGCTCTCGTCGATCATCTTCTCCATCAACGGCACCCTGAAAGTGTTCGACTCCGTCGTCGCCCTGACGAACGGAGGCCCGGGCAACGCGACCACGCCGCTGACGCTCTACATGTTCCAGACCGCGTTCACCTACGGCGACTACGGATACGGCAGCACGATCGCGCTCATGCTGACGATCCTGTGCCTCATCGTGACGGTCTTCATCTTCCGCGGCACCCGACGCGACCTGACGAAGGGCTGATCCATGACCGCCGTCACCGACCTCGACCAGGGCGTCGCGCTCAAGCGCGGCACCGAGCCCACCGGGCGCTCCGCCCGCCGCTTCCTCGGCCGGCTGCCGATGAACATCCTCATCGGCCTGCTGCTGATCGTCGAGATCTACCCGCTGGTGTGGATCTTCCTCGGCTCGTTCAAGACCCAGAGCGAGTTCCTCAACGACCCGTTCTGGACGCTGCCCAGCAGCTGG
The DNA here is from genome assembly GCA_023390155.1 of Actinomycetes bacterium. GTDB lineage: Bacteria > Actinomycetota > Actinomycetes > Actinomycetales > Microbacteriaceae > Leifsonia. Next base: position 3,043 of record JAEWDJ010000379.1, read on the forward strand.
GACGTCGGCAACTACGTCAGCGCCTTCACCACAGGCAACCTCGGCCAGTACATCCTGAACAGCGTCCTGACCGTGTTCCCGGCGCTCTTCCTCATGCTGGCGCTCGGCGTCGCCGCGGCCTTCGCGCTCGAGATCCTGGTGTGGAAGGGACGCAGCACCATCCTGCTGCTGTTCCTGGCGGGCATCATGGTGCCGGGCCAGATGGTGCTGCTGCCGCTGTTCTCCATCTACTTCAACCTGGGCCTGACCGGCACGCTGTGGCCGCTGATCATCACGTACACCGCGTCGGGCCTGCCGCTCACCGTGTTCATGGTCGCGACCTACTTCCGTGCGGTGCCGCGGGAGCTGTTCGAGGCGGCGACGCTCGACGGCGCCGGGCTGATCCGCCAGTTCTGGTCGATCGGCGTGCCGGTCGTGCGCAACGCGATCTTCACCGTCGGGCTCGTGCAGTTCTTCTTCCTGTGGAACGACCTGCTCATCGCGCTGACCTTCACCAACAGCGAGGACCTGCGCACCATCCAGGTCGGCCTGCTCAACTTCACCGGGCAGTACGGCGCCATCCAGTACGGCCCGCTGTTCGCCGCCATCTGCGTGAGCATCTTCGGCACCCTGTTGCTCTACCTCTTCCTCAATCAGCGCGTCATGAAGGGCCTCGCCGCCGGCTCGGTCAAGGGCTGAGGCCCCCGAAGTTCACGTCGTTGCGGTCATTCGGCCTGTTTTGACCGCAACGACGTGAACCTCGGCGGCGGGAGGGCGTTCAGGCGGGAGGGCGCTCAGGAGGTGCGCGTGGCGGTGGCCTCGGTGTCGGCGAGCTCCTCGCGGAGTTCCTCGCGGGCGTCCACGATGAAGCGGGGACGGAAGCCGCTGAAGCGCAGGCGCAGTCCGCGGTATCGGACGAGGTAGAACACGCCGACGAGGGCCGCAGCGAAACCGCTCGCGGCTCCGACGCCCATCGCCCAGCGCGGGCCGAGGGTGTCGGCGACCCAGCCGACGATGGGTGCGCCGACCGGCGTGCCGCCCATGAAGATCGCCATGTAGATCGCCATCACCCGGCCGCGGAGGACGGGGTCGGTGGTCATCTGCACGGTCCCGTTCGCCGTCGTCATCAGGGTCTGCGACGAGACGCCGACCAGGATGAGCGCGATCGCGAAGAGCCAGTAGGTGGGCATGACCGCGGCCAGGGCGCATCCCGCGCCGAACAGGGCCGCGCCGGCGAACAGCAGTGCGACCCGCGGCCGCTCCCGCCGCGCCGAGAGCAGCGCGCCGACGACCGAGCCGATGGCCATGACCGACGACAGGATGCCGTACTCGCCGGCCCCCTGGCGGAACACCGTGACCGACATGGTCGAGATGAAGATCGGGAAGTTCAGGCCGAACGTGCCGATCAGGAAGACCATGATCAGGATGACCACGATGTCGGGCCGGTTGCGCAGGTAGCGGAACCCGTCGACCAGGCTGCCGCGCGACCGCTTGGCGCGCTCGGCACGGTAGAGCTTCTCCTGCCGCAGCGTCATGAGCGAGATGAGCACCGCGCCGAACGTCGCCGCGTTGATGAGGAACACCCACCCTGCGCCCACGGCGGCGGTCAGCAGGCCGGCGACCGCGGGGCCGAGGAGGCGCGCGGCGTTGAACGACGCCGAGTTGAGGGCGACGGCGTTGGAGAGGTTGGGGCCGGCGACGAGCTCGGAGACGAAGGTCTGGCGCGCCGGGGCGTCGAAGGCGGCGACCACACCGAGCAGCAGCGCGAAGACGTAGACGTGCCACAGCTCCACGACCCCGGTGACGGTGAGGAGGCCGAGGCCGAGCCCCAGCACGCCCATCGCGCCCTGCGTCGCCATCAGCAGCTTGCGGCGGTCCAGGTGGTCGGCGGCCCATCCCGTCACGGGGAGGAGGAGCAGCTGCGGGCCGAACTGCAGTGCCATCACGAATCCGACGGCGGCGGCGTTGTTGTCGGTGAGCTGGGTCAGGACGATCCAGTCCTGGGCGGTGCGCTGCATCCACGTGCCGACGTTGGAGACCAGGGCGCCGGCGGCCCAGATGCGGTAGTTGACCCCGGCGAGGGAACGGAACATCGCGCTCACGAGTCGGCGAC
>JAEWDJ010000410.1 GCA_023390155.1 Actinomycetes bacterium
CGGGGGCCCTTGGGGGGCGCCCCCGGGGGGGGGGCGGCCGGGCGACCATCACATGGCCGCGGAGACCTTGCGCACGAAGAGCGTCTGCGCGACGATCATCCGCTGGATCTCCGCCGGGTCGACCGACTCGTCGGAGGCGTGGATGCGGGACTGCTTGGTGTCCTCGGCTCCCCACAGCACGATGGCGGCGTCGGGGGCGACCTTCTTGAGCGAGGCGACGAGCGGGATGGACGCCCCGCTGCCGATGGACTCCACGTCGCGGCCGTACGCCTCCCGCAGCGCGTCGGTCGCCGCCTCGATGGCGGGGTGCGACTCGTCCACGGCGAACGCGTGGCCCACCTTCACCTTCTCGACCTCGACGACGCAGTTCCAGGGCCGCTGCGACCGCAGGTGCGCCATGAGCGCGTCCAGCTGCGCGTCGCCGTCGGAGCCGGGGACGATGCGCATCGAGAGCTTCGCGGTCACCGCGGGGAGGAGGACATTCGAGGCCTCGGCGGTGGTCGGCAGGTCCATCCCGAGCACGGTCACCGACGGCTTCGCCCAGATGCGGTCGGACAGGGAGCCGGTACCCAGGTAGTCGACGCCGGGCAGGATCGAGGACCCCTCGCGGTACACCGGCTCGTCCATGTCGGCGCCGCTCCACGCGGACGCGTCGACGCCGGGGATCACCGTGTCGCCGTTCCCGTCGTGCAGGGTGTCGAGGATGCGGATCATCGCCGTCATCGCGTCGGGCGCCGCACCGCCGAACATCCCCGAGTGCACCGGGTTCGCCAGGGTGCGCACGGTCACGGTGCACGCGACGTCGCCGCGCAGCGCGGTCGTGAGCCCCGGGCGGCCCGCCTCCTGGCCGCCGATGTCGGCGATCACGGCGGCGTCGCAGGCGAACAGGTCCGGGTTGGCCTCCACGAAGTCCTCGAGGTGCGAGATGGTCTCCTCCTCGCCCTCGACGAGGATCTTGACCCGGCAGGGCCGGTCCGGCCCGAGCAGTTTGAGCGTCGCGTAGTGGATGACCAGGCCGGACTTGTCGTCGGCGGCCCCGCGCCCCGCGATGCGGCCGTCGGCGCGCTCGGTCGGCTCGAACGGCTCGGTCGACCAGCCCTGGCTCGCGGGCGCCGGCTGCACGTCGTAGTGCGCGTAGAGCAGCACGGTCGGCGATCCCTCGGGACCCGGCAGGTCCGCGTACACGCACGGGTAGCCGCCCGGCACGTCGAGCAGCCGCACGCCGTCGGCGCCGGCGGACTCGAACAGGGCGACCACGGCCTCCCCCATCCTGTGCACGGGGTCGGGATCGAAGCCGGGGAAGGCGACCGACGGGATGCGCACCAGCGTCCCCAGCCGGTCGAGCACGTCGGGCATGAGCGCGCGTGCGCCCGTCTCGACGTCTGCTGCGGTGTCTGTCATGGTTCTCTCCTCACGGATCTGCTGCCGCGCTCAGCGCGGGATGACGAGTTGGATGAGCAGTCCCGAGACGACGACGGCGACCCAGGAGACGAGCATCGGGATGGTGAACGAGTGCCAGATCGGCACCTGGGTGAGCTTGGTCGACCCGGTGCGGTCGGTCTCGACGGCGGCGATCTGCGAGCCGTTGGCCGGGAACAGCCAGACGCCGATCAGCGACGGCCACATCGCGGTGATGACCCCCGGCGCGAGCCCCGCGGCGAGCGCGATCGGGATGAGCGTGTTCGTGGTCGCGGACTGGCTGGTCGTGAGGCCGCAGACGAGGAACAGCGCGACCGCGAGCAGCAGCGGCTGGGCCTGGATGAGCTCGCCGAGCGGTTTGATGATCGTGTCCTCGTTGGCGGAGATGAAGGTGTCGGCCATCCAGGCGATGCCGAACAGCGCGACCGCCGCGACGAATCCCGACCGCAGGAGGGGCTGCTCGACCACCAGCGACGGCTTCACCCGCCGGACCAGGATGATGACCAGGGCCACGGTGAACATCACCATCTCGATGACGGTCGCCATCGGGATCGGCTCGAGTGCGCCCTCCTCGTCGGGGAAGGCCGGGCGGAGGGACGGGAAGAGGCCCAGCAGCACGACCAGGAGGGTGCCGACGACGAAGATGTACGCGGCCGTCGCGCCGCCCTTCGGCACCGGGTGCTCGATGCTCGATGCCTCGTCCTTGGTGAGGCGGCCGGTCCCGCGCGGCGGCTTGGTCTTCACGGCGGTCGTGCCGGCCGCTCCCTCGCCCGGGCCCGCTGCGGCGCCGACGGTCTCGGCGTACTTGGCCTGCAGCGAGGCCGGCACCTCGACGGTGCCCGCCTCGACGCGCTTCTGGAACACGGGGTCGGCCACGAGCTCCTTGCCGATCCGCTGCTGGACGAACGAGGTGACCAGGCAGGCGACGATCGCGGACGGGACCGTGATCGCGAGCACCTGCGGAAGCCCGAAGCCCTGCGACTCCACCAGCACCAGGTAGGCCGCCATCGCCGCCGAGACCGGGCTGGCCGTGATGCCGAGGCCCGAGGTCACGGTGGAGGCGGCGAGCGCGCGCTCCGGGCGCTGGCCGTTGCGGTAGGCCGTCTCGTAGATCACCGGGATCAGCGCGAAGAAGATGTTCGAGGTGCCGGACAGCACGGTGAAGACGAACGCGACCAGCGGCGCCACGTAGGTCAGCCGTCGGGGGTTGCGCTGGATGATCTTCGACGCGATCGACACGAGGTAGTCGATGCCGCCCGCCGCCTGCATCGCGCTGGACGCGGTGATGACCGCGATGATGATGAAGAACGCGTCGATCGGCGGCGAGCCCGGCGGCAGCCGGAAGACGAACACGAGCACGGCGGTCCCCACCACGCCCCACAGGCCGAGCCCGATCCCCCCGGTGCGGACGCCGAGGACGATGGCCCCGATCACCACGCACGCTTGGACGATCACCAGAAAGATCTCCATGACGAACCTCCCCGTTCGGCCACAGGATGCACCACGCACCGCTCGATGGGAAGGACCGTCTTCGGCCGCCGCGGCGCGTGGGCCACCCGCGCAGAACGGGTCTGGCCAGACGTCGTCCGACGGCGGTACCGTCTGCTCGCCGGGCCGGGAGGCCGGAGAGCGAGGGAGGCTGCGCGATGAGCACGACGCAGGGGACGCGCCGCATGACGGTGCTGCAGGCGACCTTCATCGGCGTCGGCTCGATGGTCGGCGCCGGCATCTTCGCCCTCCTCGGCGCGGCGGGCGCGGTGGCCGGCTCGGCGGTCTGGCTGTCGTTCCTCATCGCCGGGGCGATCGCGGGCCTGCAGGGGTACTCCTTCGCCCGGCTGGGCTCCAAGTACCCGTCGGGAGGCGGCATCCTCACCTTCCTCTCGAAAGGCTTCGGGGAGGGCCACATCGCCGGCATCGGCGCCTGGCTGTTCTTCACCGCCGGCTCCATCGTGGTCGCGATGATCGCCACCTCCTTCGGCGGCTACGCCTCCTCCGTCGTCGCCGGCAGCGACCCGTTCTGGGCGAAGGTCCTGGCCGTCGCCCTCATCCTCGTCATGTCGGGGCTCAACGCCGTCGGCTCCAGCGCCGTCGCGCGGGTGCAGTCGGTGATCGTGACGGTCGTGCTCGTGATCCTCGTCGTCTTCGCCGTCGTCACCATCGCGGGGTGGGATCCGTCCCTCCTGGCCCCCTCCGGCTACCCCGGCTGGCGCGAGATCGTCTCGAGCGTCGCCCTGACGTTCTTCGCCTTCCTCGGCTTCGGCGTCATCACGTTCACCGCGAAGGATCTGCCGCACCCGTCGCGGCAGCTCCCCCGCGCGATCGCCTTCGCCCTGCTCATCGCCACGACCGTCTACGTCGCCGTCTCCCTCGGCGTCTTCGGCACCCTCACCGCCGACGAGGTCGTGAGGTACGGAGCGACGGCGCTCGCCGAGGCGGCCAAGCCGACGCTCGGCCAGGCGGGCTACGTGCTCATGGTGATCACGGCCCTCTTCTCGACCACGGGCGCGGTCAACGCCGGCCTCTACCCGTCGATCGGGATGACGCGCCACCTCGCCCGGGTGGGCCAGTTCCCGGTGTTCTTCGGCCGCACCCTCGGCCCGTTCCCGGCGGGTCTGCTCGTCATGGCCGCTCTCGCGATCGTCCTGGTCGTCGGCTTCGACCTCAACGCGATCGCCTCCATCGGCAGCGCGGTCGCCCTCCTCGTCTTCTCCGCCGTGAGCGTCGCCCACCTGCGCCTGCGCCACGAGACGCGCGCCAGCCTGATCGTCCTCCTCGTCGGCCTCGTCGCGACGCTCGGTACCTTCGTCGTCTTCTGCACCACGACCCTGGTGGAGGAGCCCGCCACCGCGATCGCGCTGGTCGCGATCGTGGCGCTCGCGATCGTGATCGACGCCGTGTGGAAGAGCGTGCGGGCGCGCCGCGACACGGACGCGGCGGCGGAGGCACCGCAGGCCCCGGACGGGTCCCGGCCGTAGGGGTTCTCCGACCGACGCCGTCCACCGCCGTCAGCCCGTCGGCGCGATCACCAGCCTCCCGATCCGCCCGTCCCGCAGCACGAACGTCATCGGCCCGGTGCCGTTGTAGCCGTCCCCCGAGACCGTCAGCTCGACCTCGGCGGTGCTCGGCCCCGTCCACCGCCAGCCCACCAGCGTGAACCGACTGTGGACGCCGATGTTGTCGGTGCGATCCCAGGAGCGCACGCCGTCGTGCCCGCGGAAGACGCGGCCCCAGTCGTTCAGCTCCGCGTCGTCGGTGAACGCGTCCACGAACGCGTCGGAGTCCGCGTCGTTCGTCGCCCGGATGAACGCGGCGATGGGTTCGGGCAGCTGCTCGTCGGTCATGGTGTCCCTTCGTGGTCGTCGAGCCCGGTCCCGTCGCCCGTGGAGACGCCGAGCAGGGTCCGGGTGAGCGCCTCGCGCTGCGACAGGAGGTCGTCGAGCGCGGTCGCGAGGTCGGCATCGCCCGGCTGCTCGCCGCGCACGGCGGCCGCGAGCACGCTCCGGCGCATGAGCTCCTTGGCGAAGGAGCCGGTCGTGCCGCCCGCCGCGCGCGCGGCCCGCTCGATGGCGTCCGCGCTGAACGGGAGGCCGTCGCCGTAGCGGCGGAACAGCCGGACGCGCTCCTCATCCCCCGGCAGTGCGATCTCCACGGCGAGGTCGACGCGGCCCGGGCGGTCGGCGAGCGCCCGCTCCAGCACCTCCACCCGGTTGGTCGTCATCACGAACGCGACGTCCGCGTCCCCATCGAGGCCGTCGAGGGCGTCGAGCACCTCGAACAGCAGCGGCTGCGGCGAGGTGTGGCGCTCCATGGCCACCAGGTCGATGTCCTCCAGCACGACGATCGAGGGCTGGAAGGTGCGGGCGAGCTCGGCGGCGACGCCGATCGCGGCGATGCTCGCACCGGTCAGCACCACCGCGGTCACGCCCGGCGTCCGCGACAGGAGGTGGCGGACCGTCAGGGTCTTGCCCGTGCCGGGCGGCCCGTAGAGCAGCACGCCCCGCTTGAGGTGCTGGCCCGCCGCGCTCAGCACGCCGCTCTGCTCGCCGATCCCGACCACATGCTCGACCACCCGGTCGAGCACCCCCTCGCCCAGCACGATCTCCTCGGCCCGGACCGTCGGCCGGGCCAGGAACGTGGCACCCGCCTCGGCGCCGTACTGCGAACGCTCGAGCGACAGCACCTGTCCGCGCAGCACGCTCCGCTCCACCATCAGCGCGCGCACGCGCTCCAGGAACCGCATGACCCGCTCGGGGTCGGCGCCCATCACCTCGAGCTCGGCCGCGTTGCGACCGTAGTTGGGCTTGGCGCTGCGCTGCACGACGGCGAGCGGATCGCCCTCGAAGACCAGGAGCCGGAGCCCGAACGACACCGTCTGGCGGGAGCCGTGCGGCCCGGTCGCCCGGGCGGTGTACGTGACCGGGCCGAGCGCCCAGCGCATTCCAGCGTTCGCGAGCAGCTCCGGCATCGCGCTGTGGAACCGCTGCTCGCCGCCGCCGATGCCGAGCAGGGCGGAGCCGCTCCCGTGCGCCAGCTCCTCCAGCGCGAGGTCGGCGTCCACCAGCCGGTGGTCGGCGAACGTCTCGGAGACCACGGGAAGAGCGGTGGGATCGACGCCCAGATGCTCCGCCACCCGTTCGCCGACCGGCGTCACCGCCGACCGCTGCTCGGCCGCCGTCAGATCGTTCGCGTGCTGGATGTAGCGCGCCAGCGCGCGCATCACCTCGCGATCCGCTTCGTCGAGCATCCCTCCCCCTTCGTGCCGCCGTCCGCAATCGTGCAGCCGTCGGCAATCGTGCCGCCATCCGCGTCCGGTACCCCCGTGCCGTCCCTCACGCTATCGTGCCGCGCTCCACCAGCCACTCGCGCGCGGCGCGCGCCTCCGCCGCCTGGAACGCCCGCAGCGCCGGCATGCGCGGCGGCGCCGGTTGCAGCGAGCTGAGGCGGAACTCGCCCGCCAGACCCGCGAGCACGGCGTCGATCGCCTCGGGCGGCACGTCGGCGAGCAGTGGATGGGCGAGCAGCGCTCCCGCGCCGGACGCCCCGGCCAGCCGGGCGTCGAGTAACAGGGCGAGGCCGTCGAGCCAGGGAG
>JAEWDJ010000471.1 GCA_023390155.1 Actinomycetes bacterium
CCTCCGGCTACCTCGCCCGGTGCGCGCAGCTGCTCGACGCGCTGCAGGCCGCGGCGCCCGCGACCGACGCCGCCGACCCGCTCGCCACCCTCACGACGCGGGAGCGCCAGGTCGCGCACGCCCTCGCCGCGGGGATGACCAACAAGGAGATCGCCGAGCGGCTCTACGTCTCGGTCACGACGGTCAACTTCCACGTGCGCAACATCCTCGCCAAGCTGGGGCTGCGCTCGCGCCGCGACCTGCGCGCGCTGGGCATCGCCCGCCGCCGGCCCGCGCGCAGCGGAGGCGTTCGGAGCTGACCCGTCAACTCTTGACGGTTTCCGCTCCACCGCTGGCCATCCCGGTCGTGCCTCGCATACATTGAGGCGACCTGGGATGCCCGGCCCGGGGCGCGTGGATACGTTTCCGACCGACGACGAATCGTCTCAACCCGACATGCGCTCGGCCGGGCATCCACGGGCATCCACGGGCACCCGCATCGCACCCGCGCCGCGACGTGGCGTCAGTCCCCGATGATCCTCGCGCCGTGCACCGGTCCGGTCGCCCGCACCGCCGTGATGCGGGAGGCGCTCAGCGCGATCTGCAGGTCGAGCGCGGAGTCGAGGTCCGCGGCGAGGAAGGCGACGGTCGGCCCCGAGCCGGACACCATGCCGGCGAGCGCGCCGTTCAGCTCCCCCAGCTCCAGCACGTCCGCGATCGGCGGGGCGAGGTGGATGGCGGGGGCCTGCAGGTCGTTGGCGAGCGCCTCCGCGAGCATGGTCGGGTCGCCGGCGCGGAGAGCCTGCAGCACCTGCGCGTCCACGCTCGGCGTGAGCTGGGCGGGCGCGATCTCGCCCGCGTGCCGCTCCCGGTGCCGGTCGAGCTCGCGGTAGACCTCGGGCGTGCTGAGCTCCGACTCCGGCAGCGCGAGCACCCAGTGGAACGTCCCGGTCGCGAGCGCCGGGCTCAGCCGGTCGCCCCGGCCGGTGCCGATCGCCGTGCCGCCGACCAGCGCGAACGGCACGTCCGCGCCGAGCCGGGCCGCCAGCGCGAGCAGCTCGTCGCGGCCCACATCCGTTCCCCAGAGCGCGTCGCAGGCGACCAGGGTCGCGGCGGCGTCGGCCGAGCCACCGCCCAACCCGCCGGCGATGGGGCCGCGCTTGTCGATGCGCAGGCGCACGCCGCCACGGTACCCGGTGCGCTTGGCCAGCAGCTTCGCCGCCTTGATGGCGAGGTTCGAGCCGTCGGTGCGCAGGCCGCTCGTGTCGATCGGGCCGCCGAAGCTGACCGAGAAGTCGTCGGCGGGGTAGGCGCGGACGTCCTCGTAGAGCGAGACGGCCTGGTAGGCGGTGGCGACGTCATGGTAGCCGTCGTCCATGACGGCGCCGACGCGCATGAAGACGTTGATCTTGCCGGGCGCCCGCACGTGCACGGGTTCCCCGCCCCATCCCTCTTCGCGCTCGACCATGCCTCCAACCTACAGGGGCCCGACCGCCGGGCGGCCCTCCCGGGCCGGGTCGGTCAGACGCGCGCGGCGCCGAGCCGGGCGAAGTCGTCGAACGAGAGCTGCTCGCCGCGCAGCGACGACGACAGGCCTGCCGCTTCGAGGGCGTCCGCGGCCGCCGTCGGGTCGCCGTAGACCGGCGCGAGCGACTGCCGCAGCGTCTTGCGGCGCTGCTGGAAGGCGGCGTCCACGAGCTCGAACGTGCGCTTGCGCAACGTCTCGTCGCCCGGCGGCGTCGCGTGCCGCTCGAAGGCGACCAGCACGGAGTCGACATTCGGCACGGGCCAGAAGATCTGGCGGCTGACGGTGCCCGCCGTGCGCCACACGCCGTACCAGGCGGCCTTCACGCTCGGGGCGCCGTAGACCTTCGAGCCGGGCTGCGCGGCGATGCGGTGCCCGACCTCCGCCTGCACCATGACGACGCCCGACCGCAGCGAGGGGAAGTGCTCGAGCAGGTGCAGCAGCACCGGCACCGAGACGTTGTACGGGAGATTCGCGACCAGTCGCACGGGCTCCTCCGGGAGCTCGGTGACGGCGAGGGCGTCCCGGTGCACGACGGCGAGGCGGTCGGCCGCGTCGGGCGCGAGCTGGGCGACGGTCGTCGGGAGCTGCGCGGCGAGGCGCCCGTCGATCTCCACCGCGACGACGCGCGCGCCGGCCTCGAGCAGCCCGAGCGTCAGCGAGCCGAGCCCGGGCCCGACCTCCACGACGACGTCGCCGGCCTCCACCTCGCCCACGCGGACGATGCGGCGGACCGTGTTGGCGTCGATCACGAAGTTCTGGCCGAGCTTCTTCGTCGGCGTGACGTCGAGCAGCTCGGCCAGGTCGCGGATCTCGGCGGGGCCCAGCAGGCGCACCTCGCTCACGCGATGCGCCCGATCGGCGTGGTCGGCGGCGCCGAGACCGGCTCGCTGTCCCACCGGCCGTAGACGAGCTCGGTGTTGGAGTTGATCTGCGCGGCCAGCGTGGAGGCGTCCGTGTCGATGGTCTCGGCCATCGCCCGCAGCGTGAGCGGGATGAGATAGGGCGCGTTCGGCCGCCCGCGGTACGGGGTCGGGGTGAGGAACGGCGCGTCGGTCTCGACCATGATGAGGTCCCGCGGCGCCGAGCGGAGGGCCTCCCGCAGGGCCGGCGCGTTCTTGAACGTGACCGTGCCGGCGAACGACATGTACCAGCCGTTGTCGGCGCAGACGCGCGCCAGCTCCACGTCGCCCGAGAAGCAGTGGAACACCGTGCGCTCGGGCGCGCCGACGCGCTTCAGCGTCGCCACGACCTCGGCGTGCGCGTCGCGATCGTGGATCTGCAGCGCGATGCCGTGCCGCTTCGCGATCTCGATGTGCGCCTCGAAGGAGCGCAGCTGCGCCTCGCGGCGCGGGCCCTCCTCCGTGCGGAAGAAGTCGAGCCCCGTCTCGCCCACGGCGCGCACCCGCGGGCGGCCGGCCAGCTCGTCGATGACGGCGAGCGCGTCGTCCAGCTCGCCGCGTTCGGCGTAGTCGGGCGCGTCGTTCGGGTGCAGGGCGACGGCGGCGAGCATCCGCGGCTCCACGGCCGCCATCTCGGCCGACCAGCGCGACGTCTCCACATCGTTGCCGACCTGCACGACGCCGCGCACGCCGACGCTGGAGGCGCGATCGAGCTGCTCGCGGTAGTCGAGCGGGTCGTCGCCGTCGGCGATCTCCAGATGCGTGTGGTTGTCGTAGACGGGGACGACCAGGGCCTCCGGGAGCGGCGGGTAGGCCAGGTCGCGACCGTCGGTGACGTGCCGCTGCCGGATGAACGCCGGGTCGGTCATGCGCCCGGCACCGCGTCCGCGTCGATCCGGGGGAAGAGCGCCTCGAGGGCGCTCACCGTCGTGCCGGGCGGCAGCTGACCCCACTCGCCCGCGCGGCGCAGCGGCTGCTCCGCGAGCGCACCGAGGCCGACGGCCGCGCCGAGCGCGTCCCACAGCTTCGCCGTCGCCCGCGGGACGACCGGCGACAGC
>JAEWDJ010000061.1 GCA_023390155.1 Actinomycetes bacterium
CTCCGCGAGCTGCGCCTCCTGCGTCGCGTGCGCCTTCTCGGCCGCCGTCAGCCACGCCGCCTGCTCCTCCGCGGCGACCCGCCGGCCGTCGGCGTAGCCGGTCGCGTAACCGCGGGCACGCGCCGACGCGAGAGCGGCATGCTCCTGCTCGGTCTCCGCCAGGACGGGGATCGCGAGCGGGGCGAAGGCGGCGTCAGTCGACATACGCGTCCTCGTCCCCGCGCTGCACGGTGATCGCGCCCGCGGCCTCCAGGTCGCGGATGGCGCGGACGATCGCCGCGCGCGCGTCCTCGACCTGCGACAGGCGCACCGGGCCGAGCATGCGCACCTCGTCGGCGAGCACCTCGCGGTTGCGCTCCGAGAGGTTGGCCGTGATGATCTCCTCGACCGCCGGCAACGCACCCTTCATCGCGACCGCGAGCACGGCGACGTCCACGCCGCGCAGCACCTGCTGCACGTCGCGGGCTTCCAGCCGCACGATGTCGTCGAAGGTGAGCATGCGCGAGCGCACCTCCTCGGCGAGCTCGGGGTCGCGGCGCTCCAGCGACTCCAGCAGGGCCTTCTCGGTGCTCGCGTCGGAGCGGTTGATGATGTCGACGAGCGGCTGCACTCCCCCGACCGCGTCGCTCGCGGTGCGGGCGGCGACCACGGCGCTCGCGCGCTGCTTCAGCGTGTCGGCCACGACGCGCACGGCGTCGGGGCTCGGCGAGCCCATCGTCGCGATCGCGTGCGCCACCTCGGTGCGGGCGTCGTCGTCCAGCCCGCTCAGCACCCGGGAGGCGTGGTCGGCCCGCAGGTGCGCGAGCACGAGCGCGCTCGTCTGCGGCAGCTCACCCGCCAGCAGCATCTGCACCTGGCCGGGCTCCACCGCGTCGAGGAACTCGAACTGCTTGCCCGCCATGTTCGACGCCACGCGGTTGAGCACCCCCGTGGCGCGCTCGGCGCCGAAGGAGGCCTCCAGCAGCCCGACCGCGATGTCGCGCCCGCCGCGCGTCGAGACGGCGCCGCGGGTCGCGAGATCGTGGAACTCGTTCATCGCCTTCTCGGCGACGCCCGGGTCCACCCGGCGCAGCCGCAGGATCTCGGCGGTGATCTCGTCGGCCTCCTCGTCGGAGAACTGCTTCATCACCTGGGCCGCGCGCTGCTGATCCATGTTCATCAGCACGACGGCGACCTTCTGCGGGCCCGTCAGCGGGGTCTTCGCGTCGGTCATACGCCGGCCCGATCGTCCATGAGACTGCGCAGGTACTCCGCGGTCTTCTGCGGATCGCGCTCGGCGAGCGCCTCGATCTCGGAGCGGCGGCGCTCGGCCTCGACCTCGGGGCTGTCGGGGTCCGGGGCGTCCAGCTGCATCGGGACGGTCGGGGCGGCCTGCTCCAGCGGGATCGGGAACGGCGACGCCTCGAACGCGATCGACTCCTCCTCGAGCTCGCTCTGCTCGGCGCTGCGGCGACGGCTGCGGCGCACCAGGGCGACGACCACGATCACGGCAGCGAGGATGGCCCCGGCGATGATCGAGGTGCGGATGATGCCGGTGAGCTGGTCGGCCGCGGCGGCGTCCTTCGCCTCCTGCAGCGCCTTGGCCGCCTCGGTGGCGCCCGCCTTGCTGAAGGGCACCATCTCCACGCTGACGGAGTCGCCGCGCTTCGTATCGATGCCGGCCGCGGCGTTCACCAGGTTGCGGATCTCGTTGGTGCTGACCGTGCCGACGGCGTCGGAGTTCAGGGCGACGGAGACCGTCTGCCGGTTGATCGCCCCGGCCGGGATGGTGCGCTGCTCGGTGACCTTGTCGACCGCGTTGTCCTTGGTCGACGACTCGGAGTTGAAGGTGCCGTTGCCGTTGGTCCCGTTCGGCACCGCGATGTTGTCCGGTCCGAGCACGCCGGCCGCCGAGCCGCCGGAGCCGGTGTACGTCTCCTTCTGCGTGGTCTCGCTCAGCGAGGGCGCGTCCGTCGGGGCGGTGTACGACTCCTCGGTGCGCTGCGCCGACTCCTTGCTCACGTCGGCGGCGACGGCGACCGTCGCGTTGCCCGGGCCCACGACCTTGTCGAGCATGTCCTGCACCGCGGTCTTCACCCGCGTCTCGTAGTCGCTGGCCTGCTTGTCCGCTCCCCCGACGGCCCCGGTGCCGACCGCGCTCAGCACGGTGCCGTTCGCGTCGATCACCGCGACATCCGTCGGCTGCATGCCGGTCACGGCCGCGCTGGTGAGGTGCACGATCGCCTGGACCTGATCCTGGCTCAGCGTCACCCCGTTCTGCGTCTCGACGAAGACCGAGGCGGTGGGGTCCTTCTTCTCGGAGACGAACACGGTCTCCTCCGGGATGGCGAGACGCACCGAGGCGGTCTTCACGCCCTTCATCGCCGCGATGGTGTTGCCGAGCTCCCCCTCCATCGCGCGCTTGTAGGTCACCGACTGCTGGAACTCGGACGAGGTCACGCCCATCTTGTCGAGCAGCGAGTAGCCACCGGTCGTCGACGAGGGCAGCCCGGACGACGCCGCCTTCAGCCGCTCGTCGTACACGCTCTGCTGCGGCACGAGGATGGTCGAGCCGCCGTCGGTCAGCTGGTACTGCACGCCGTCGGTGCGCAGCTGGTCCACGATCGCGGACGCGTCGGAGGACTGCAGCCCCGAGAAGAGCGGGGTGTAGGTGGGCTGCGACGCCCACATGGCGATGCCGGTGATGCCGAGCGCCACCACGGCCACGCCGATGATCGCGATCACCCGCTGGGCGATCGAGAATCCGCGCACCGTGTCACCGAGCCGCCGGAAGAGGCTCGTCACCTGCTGAGGCATCAGGCCTGCATCCGCATGATCTCGTTGAACGCGTCGACGGCCTTGTTGCGCACGCCGGCGACGAGCTCGAGGGTGACCTGGGCGCGCGAGGACGCCAGGGTGGCCTCGTGGATGTCGTCGAGGTTGCCGGTGACCGCCTGGACGGCCAGCGCGTCGCTCGTGCCCTGCAGCTGCTGGAGGTTGTCGATCGCGCCGGTGAGGGCGTCGCCGAACGCCGCTCCCCCGGTGCCGGTCACGCCGGCGGTCTGGGTGGCGGCCGTGGTCGCGTCGACCGAGCCGATGGCGGAGATCGCGGAGATGGGCATCAGTTCTTTCCGATCTGCAGAGCGGCCTGGTAGGTCTCCTTGGCGCGGTCGACCACGGCGGCGTTCGCCTGGTAGCCGCGCTGGGCCATGATGAGGGCGCCCATCTGCTCGGAGAGGTCGATGTCGGGGTAGCGGACGTAGCCCTCCGCGTCCGCGACGGGGTTGTCGGGCTCGTAGACCATGCGCCCCTCGGCGCTGCCGTAGGCCGCGCCGGCGACGTAGGCGCCCGAGACGCCCGCCCCCTCCTGCGCCACGACGTAGCGCGCCTGGAAGGCGGCACCGTCGGTGGGCTTCGCCGTGTTGATGTTGGCCAGGTTGTCCGAGACGGCGTCCAGCCACTTGCGGTGCAGGGTGAGACCCGTGCCCGCGATCCCGATCGCGTCGAATGTCATCTCCGGTGCTCCTGTCAGCTCGTCCGCAGCGCGGAACGGATCGCCGTGAACTGGTTGCCCGCCGCCTGGGAGGCGAACTGGAAGCGCAGGACGGTGTCCACGTTGGAGAGGGTCTCGGTGTCGAGGTTCACGTTGTTGCCGTCGAGCCGCGTCGGCTCGAGCGAGCGCGCGGTCGTGGCGGTCGTGTGGCCGTCGTGGTCGGCCACCGAGCGCGCGAGGGCGTCTTCGAAGGAGACGCGCTCGGCGGTGTAGCCGGGGGTGTTCACGTTGGCGATGTTGTTGGCGATCGCCCGCTGGCGCGCGGCGAGGCCGTCGAGGGCGCTCGCGAGGGCGGCACTGGTCACGGATTCGAGCACAGCTGGACTCCATCGGGGGTCGGGGCGGCCCATCCGTGGCCTGGTCGTCGAGCGATCCGTGCTCAGCAGGCTCTATCGGCCGCTCGTGCCCGGCCGTTAGCGATGTGTCCGACGGGTGCGCACAGGTGGCGGATCGAGGTGTGGAAAGTGTGGATTTCTCGCCCCCGGAAGCGGTATACCCACAGCTTCATCCACAGCTCGTGAAGGGGTGTGAATTACACGACTGTGGTTTCGAAGGGATGTTCGATCGGGCCGATTTTCGCGCGTTTATGCAGGTCAGATGGGCTTTTTGTTTCCTGGACGTTCTGAGTGTCCACACATCTCGCGCGTGTCCTCCACACTTTTCCGACCTCCATCCACCGCTTCTCCCCAGAGTTATCCACAGGTGGACAACCTGGGGATGGCTCGCGGAGGCAGACCCGACGGTTCACCCCCGGCGAATGAACGCCCGTTGAACGCCCGGTAGACGCCGTGGACACGCCCGGGATGCCCCCGAGAGCGCTCTGATGACCCGAATCGCCCGTGCTCATATGAGCAGCGGAGCGCCGTTCGATCAGCCGAGCAGGTCGAAGTAGACGGGGCGCGGGCCCTGCTCGGTGCGGGGCACCGACTTCACCGCGGCGAGGTGCTTCGCGGTGGTCTGCCGCACATCCTCCAGGTACCGGATGGTGTGCAGCTGCGCCTCGAGCAGGCGCGTCGCGCGGTCGTGCAGCTCGGGCGGGATCGGCCCCAGCGCGATCGGCGGACGCCACGGGACCGGGTCCGCCTGCGCCAGCGCGCCCTGCAGCTCGCGCTCCATGCGCTCGAGGGCGTCGTGCCAGGGGCCGGTGGTCGGGAGGTCGGCGGCCGGGAGGTCGGCCGTCGGGCGGTCGGTGGCGGGGGAGTCGGCAGCCCCGTGGCCCTCATCCATCCGCTCCGCCTCAGGCCACACCGAGGT
>JAEWDJ010000135.1 GCA_023390155.1 Actinomycetes bacterium
CCCCCCGCCGGCCGCAGCACCGGCTCGAACAAGGGAGTTCACCATGACCCAGTCCGTCGCACCCGGCCGGGTGCGGGCGCAGGACCGCGCGCAGAGACCGCCGCGCAGACGCAGCGCCACCCAGCGGCGGCTGAACAGGGCCGCCTACCTGTTCGTCGCGCCCTTCATGCTCGTCTTCGTGGTGATGCTGCTCCTGCCGCTGTTCTACTCCGGCTATCTGAGCCTGTTCACCACGCAGCTGATCGGCGGCCAGACGTTCGCCTGGTTCACCAACTACGTCCGGGCCTTCACCGACCCCGACTTCCTCGCCGGCCTCGGCCGGATGGCGCTGTTCCTGATCATCCAGGTGCCGATCATGCTGGCCCTGTCGCTGTTCTTCGCGCTCGCGCTCGACAGCGGGCGGGTGCGCGGATCGATCGCGTTGCGGCTGCTGATCTTCCTGCCGTTCGCCGTGCCCGGCGTGGTCGCCACCCTGATGTGGGGCTACCTCTACGGCAACGACTTCGGGCCGATCGCGCAGACCTTCCGGGCGATCGGGCTCGCCGCGCCCGACCTCCTCAGCGCCCAGAACATGCTCGGCTCGATGATGAACATCGTCACCTGGGCGTTCGTCGGCTACAACATGATCATCATGTACGCCGCGCTGCGGTCGATCCCGGCGGAGCTGTTCGAGGCGGCGGAGATCGACGGCGCCAGCCAGTGGCGGGTGGCGTGGAGCATCAAGATCCCCGGCATCCGGCCGGCCATCATCCTGACCGTGATCTTCTCGATCATCGGGACGTTCCAGCTGTTCAACGAGCCGAGCCTGCTGCATGCGCTCGCGCCGCAGGTGATCGACAACGGCTACACGCCCAACTACTACGCGTACAACCTCGCTTTCACGAACCAGGACGTCAACTACGCGGCCGCCATCGCCTTCCTGCTCGGCATCGTGATCGCGATCGTGTCGTACGTCGTCCAGCTCACCACCCAGCGCCGGGAGGCCCGCAATGACTGAGACCGCCACCGGGCAGGCGACGCTCCCCGTCGCGAACGCCGCCCCCCGCCGGCGCGGGCGCACCGTCGCGTACAACCGCGAGCGCCAGCGCAGCTCGCTGCTCACGGTGCTGATGTGGATCTGCGCGCTCTACTTCGTGCTGCCGATCGTGTGGCTGTTCATCGCCTCCACCAAGAGCAACGGCGACCTGTTCAGCACGTTCGGCTTCGCCTTCGGCCGCTCGTTCGAGCTGTTCACCAACATCGGCGCCGTGTTCACCGTGCAGGACGGGATCTACGTGCACTGGGCGATCAACACGCTCGTCTACGCGCTGGTGAGCGCCGTCGGCGCCTCCCTCCTCGCGACGATGGCGGGCTACGCCTTCGCCAAGTACCGCTTCCCCGGCGCGATCCTCATGTTCAGCGTCGTGCTCGGCGCGATCATGATCCCGCTCACCGCGCTCGCCCTGCCGACCTACCTGATGTTCAGCCAGATCGGGATCACGAACACGCCCTGGGCGATCATCGTGCCGTCGCTGGTGAGCCCGTTCGGCGTCTTCCTCATGCGGGTCTACGCGGCGGACGCCATCCCGGACTCCATGATCGAGGCGGGGCGCGTGGACGGCGCGGGGGAGTTCCGCATCTTCTGGCAGGTCGGGCTGCGACTGCTGTCCCCGGGCATCGTCACGGTGTTCCTCTTCGCCCTGGTCGGGACGTGGAACAACTACTTCCTGCCGCTGATCATGCTGAACAGCTCGGAGCTCTACCCGCTCACCGTCGGCCTCGCGCAGCAGCAGGCCACGAGCGCCGCCGGCGGCGGGTCGCAGGCCCTGTTCTCCGTCGTCATCACGGGCTCGCTGGTGTCGATCATCCCGCTGGTGATCGCGTTCCTCTTCCTGCAGCGATACTGGACGACCGGCCTGGCGACCGGGAGCGTGAAGGAATGAGCGCGGCCGGGTCGATCGGCACGCGGTTGCGCGGCTTCGCCTACGGCGGCGACTACAACCCCGAGCAGTGGCCTGCCGAGGTGTGGCGGGAGGACGTCGAGCTGATGAACCGGGCGGGCGTCAACCTCGTCTCGGTCGGCATCTTCTCCTGGGCCCGGATCGAGCCGGGGGACGGCGAGTTCGACTTCGCGTGGCTCGATGAGGTGCTCGACCTGCTCCACGCGGGCGGCATCCGCGTCGACCTCGCCACGGCGACGGCCTCGCCGCCGCCCTGGCTGGCGCTGAAGCACCCCGAGCTGCTGCCGGTGACGGGGGAGGGCGTGACCCTCTCGCCCGGCAGCCGGCAGGCGTACTGCCCGAGCTCGCCGGTGTACCGGCGGTACGCGGCGCGGCTCGTGGAGGCGATCGTCGACCGGTACGCCGAGCATCCCGCGCTCGCGCTCTGGCACGTCAACAACGAGTACGGCTGCCACGTCAGCCACTGCTACTGCGACGCGTCCGCGGCCGCCTTCCGCACCTGGCTCGAGCGGCGCTACGGGACGATCGAGGCGCTCAACGACGCCTGGGGCACAGCCTTCTGGTCGCAGCACTACGCCGCGTTCGACGAGATCCTGCCGCCGCGCGCGGCGCCGACCTTCAAGAACCCCACCCAGCTGCTCGACTTCGACCGGTTCAGCTCCGATGAGCTCCTCGACTGCTTCCGCGCGGAGGCCGCGATCATCCGCTCGCGCTCGAGCATCCCGATCACCACCAACTTCATGGGCTTCTTCAAGCCGGCCGACTACTGGGCCTGGGCGCAGGAGGTCGACGTCGTGTCCGACGACTCCTACCCCGACCCGGCCGACCCGCTGTCGCCGATCTACGGTGCGATGCAGCGCGACCTCATGCGCTCCCTCGGCGGCGGCAAGCCCTGGCTGCTCATGGAGCAGTCGCCGGGAGCCGTCAACTGGCGCGAGCGCAACGCGGCGAAGAGCCCCGGCCAGATGCGGGCGTGGTCGTACCAGAGCGTCGCGCGCGGTGCCGACGGCATCCTGTTCTTCCAGTGGCGGCAGGCCGTCGCCGGCGCGGAGAAGTTCCACGCCGGGATGGTGCCGCACAGCGGGACGGACACCCGCGTCTTCCGCGAGGTCGAGCAGCTCGGCCCCGAGCAGCGGGCCCTGTCGGAACGCGACGTGCTGATCGGCGCCGGCGTGACCGCGCAGGTCGCCATCGTCTTCGACTGGGACTCGTGGTGGGCGATCGAGCAGCCCGCCTCGCCGACCGCGGTGAGCTATCTGGAGGAGGTGTTCGCCTGGTACCGGAGCCTCTTCGCCGCGGGCGCCACGGTGGACTTCGTGCGGCCGACCGATCCGCTGGACGCCTACCGGGTCGTGCTGGTGCCGTCGCTGTTCGTCGCGAGCGACGAGCAGCTCGCCGCCCTCGACGCGTACGCGGAGACCGGCGGGACCCTCGTGGTCGGCTACCTGACCGGGATCCTCGACCCCGATCTCCACGCCCGCACGGGCGGCTACCTCGGGCCCCTGCAGCGCGCGCTCGGTGTGCGCGTCGAGGAGTTCGCGCCGCCCGCGGCGCCCGATCTCGCCGCGCGGGGCGGCGGAACGCCTCCAC
>JAEWDJ010000141.1 GCA_023390155.1 Actinomycetes bacterium
CGGGGCCCTTCCGCTTTCCGTCACCGCGAGCGGGCGGCACCCGCCTGGCCCGCCGCGGGAGTCCGCTCAGCCGACCTTGTGCAGCCAGATGACCGAGGTGTCGTCGTGCGCGTGCCGGAACGGCTCCAGCTCGTCGTCCCACGCCTGACCGAGGGCCAGCCGCAGCTCGCGGTGCAGCTCCAGCGCACTCGAGCCGGCGATCTCCATCGCGTAGCGGACGCGCTCCTCGGGCACGACCATGTTGCCCGCGGTGTCGGTCTGCGCGAAGAAGATCCCGAGATCGGGGGTGTGCATCCAGCGACCGCCGTCGGTGCCGAGTCCGGCGTCCTCGGTCACCTCGTAGCGAAGGTGCTCCCAGCCGCGGAGGGCCGTCGCGAGGCGCGCGCCGGTTCCCTGCGGTCCCTCCCAGAAGAACTCGGTGCGCTGAGCGCCCTTCAAGACCGGCTGCGCCTCCCAGGTGAAGTTGACGGCGCGACCGAGAGCGCGTCCTGCCGCCCATTCGATGTGCGGGCAGAGCGCGCCAGGAGAGGAGTGCACGTAGAGCACTCCTCGAGCTGCGTGAGCCGACATGGTTTCCTCCGATCGCTTGGTGCGTCTTCCCCAACGACCAACGAACGGCGAGCCATGCGCGTGTGAAGTTCTCCGGACCCGACCGGGTCACTGCCCACGATTATGCCCGAGAACGCGCCGTAGTTACAAGATTGTGATTCGGCGATTCCCGCGTGCCACGGCGCGTCGGGCGGAATAGCATACCGAGTATGTCGGTTCAGAATGGATTCCTCGCCGTACTGACGCAGGGCGCGGCCTACGGCTCGCAGCTGCAGAACGAGTTCCTCGCCCGCGCGGCGCACCGGCGGCAGCTGAACGCCGGCCAGGTCTACTCGACGCTCGACCGGATGACCGACCAGGGGCTCATCGAACCGGCCGGGACGACGGAGGACGGACTCCCCCTCTACGCGCTCACCGCCGACGGCGCTGCACAGGCCACTACCTGGCTGTCGGCCGGGCCGCGCGACGCGGAGCCCGACTGGGACGAGATGCAGGACCAGGTGCTGATCGCCGCCTCCATCGACGGCGCCGACCCGCAGGCCGTGATCGCGGACTACCGCGCCGCGTACACCGAGCGTGTGCGCGAGCTCACGCACGACGCCGACTCCCGCGCGCTCCTCGCCGCGAACCGCGCCGCCGAACTCGGCGCCGGCGCGGCGATCGAGTGGCTGGAGGAGGTCTCCGCGGCTCTGACGGCGCATCCCGGGGTGCTTCTCCAGGCGCGCTCGCCCGAGCGGCCCCGGCGCGGTCGGCGCCCGGCCGTGACCGAGACGGCCGAGGCGGCCGAATCGGTCTGACGGACGCGTCAGTGCAGGAGGGCGCCCTCGGTGTTGAGGACGTTCTTCTCGCCCGCCTCGATCGCCACGCCGAACCGGTTCTGCGCGGGCGGCAGCGGGCAGTTGAAGTTGTAGCTGAAGGCGCACGGCGGGAGGACGGCGAGGTTGAAGTCGAGCGTCACGGTGCCGTCCTCGTTCGGGACGACGAAGAGGAAGCGCCCGACGGAGTAGGTGCTGTCGCCGTTGGTGGTGTCGGCGAAGACGAGCTGCAGGGCGCGACCCGACTTGAAGGCGGCGAGGTTGTAGTCGACGCCGTCCTTCGTGAAGGTGATCTCGCCGGGCACGACCATGTCGCGGGTCTTGCCGTCGTCCTTCAGGTGCTCGAAGCCGACCGTCTTGCCGCCCTCGATCGGGGTGAACGTCGCCTGGATGATCCACTCGCGGTTGAAGGGGAAGGCGTCGATCGAGCCGAACTGCTGGATGGCCTCCGAGTCGGCGTCCCAGACGCGCAGCGCGTAGTCCCCCTCCTCGCTCGCGATCACGAAGCCGCTGACCGTGTCGCTGAAGACGATGGCGCTCGGGCTGGGGTCGTCCTTGCCGCGCACGATCGCCTCGCCGTCGACCAGCGTGCCGTCGACGGTGATCCCGTCGGCCGCTGTGGCGGTGAGCTTGAGGCCGGACTGGCCGGCGGGCAGCGGTGACCAGAGGCCGGGAACGCCCCAGACCGGCTGAGCGGGAGCCTCCGGGTCGCCCGTGATCCACTGCGTGTTGACGAGCGCGAGGTTGCCCTGCGGAGCGGTGACCGCCTGTTCGCGGCGCTGCCGGTACCGGGCCAGGACGGCGTTGGGGTCGGTGGGGGCGGCGGCGGTGTCAGTCATGGTCTCCATCCTCGGTCAGGTCCCTTCTCACAACCAACTCCGACACGGGGGAATTCCGCGCGGACGTCACTTCGCCTCCGCGTAGCTGTCGACCACCGCGGCCGTGACGGGGAAGTCGACCGGGAACGCGCCGAAGAGCAGCCTGCCGGCGAATCGGGCCGCTTCCTCGACGGCGTCCGCCACCTGGTCGGCGAGGGCGGCGGGCGCGTGCACGATGACCTCGTCGTGCAGGAAGTACACGAGGTGCGGCGACTCCTCGAGCGCCCGGCCGGGTGCGAGGGCGCGCAGCCGGTTGCGGAGCTCCGCCATCCAGCACAGCGCCCACTCGGCGGCGGTCGCCTGCACGACGAAGTTGCGGGTGAACCGCCCCCAATCGCGGGCCTGGGTGCGGGCGCGCCGCTCGTCGGAGGCGGTGGACTCGGCGGCGGAGGCGGCCGACTGGGCCGTGCGC
>JAEWDJ010000144.1 GCA_023390155.1 Actinomycetes bacterium
CATCTGGCTGCTGCTCTTCGGCCAGCTCTTCAGGTCGGTCATCGAGATCCCCGGCTTCGGCGTCGGCCAGAGCTATCTGGAGTACCTGACGCCCGGGGTCGTGATGATGCTCGCCCTCTTCGGCAGCGCCTGGTCGGGCACGGTCTACATCCAGGACATGCAGCGCGGGGTGATGGATCGCCTGCTCACGTCGCCGGCGAACCGCGGCGCGATGATCGTGTCGACGCTCGTCTACCAGTCGATCCTCGCGGTCTTCCAATCGCTGATCGTGCTCGGGATCGCGTTCTGGGCGGGGGCGCGCTTCGACGGCGGCGCGGGCGGCATCCTGCTGCTCCTGCTCGGGGTGGTGCTGCTCACGGCGGTGTTCTGCTCGCTGTCGAACGCGGTCGCGCTGCTCGCCCGCGACCAGACAGCGCTCATCGGCATCTCGCAGCTGATCACGCTGCCGCTGATGTTCCTCAGCTCGGCGATCATGAACACCGCGCTGTCGCCCGAGTGGGTGCGGAACGTCGCCGCCTACAACCCGTTCGAATGGGCGGTGATCGTCGGCCGGGAGGCGCTCAGCGCGCATCCCGATGCCGCGTCCCTCTGGGGTCACCTCGGCCTGCTGGCCGGCCTCGCGGTCGTCATGGCCGCTCTCGCGACCAGCGCCTTCCGCGTCTACCAGCGCAGCGCCTGACCGTCTGGCCTCTGACCACCCACCCTGACGAGCCGTCGAGTACGCGGATTCTCTGCGTACTCGGCGGTTCCGGGCCGACTTTCCGCGTACTCGGCGGGTGCGGGGGGGGGGAGGGGCGGGTCAGAAGAGGTCGGGGGAGGGGGCGCTCGCGTGGCGGATGGAGACGTCGGCGTGACGGTCGAAGCGGTAGCCGACACCGCGCACGGTGCGCACGATGTCCTCGTAGCGGGCGAGCTTGGCGCGCAGACGGCGAACGTGGACGTCGATCGTGCGCTCGTTCGGCACGTCCTCCTCGTCAGCGCCGCTCCACAGCGACGAGATCAGCTCGGCGCGCTCGATGGTGCGGCCCTCGCGCAGCACGAGGTACTGCAGCAGCTCGAACTCCTTGTAGGTGAGCGCGACGGTCTGGTTGTCGAGGATGAGGCGCTTGCGCGAGATGTCGACGACGACGCCGGAGGCGGCGCGGTCCTCGTCCTCGTCGATCGCGGCCGCGTGGCGGTGCTTCGCGATCGCGGACGGGTCCTGCAGGGCGAGGCGCACGACGTCCACGTCGCGTCCGCCGGCGCCGGCCGGGGCGATGGCCACGGCGGCGTAGGTCTCGGCGGCGGGGGCCAGCTCGTTCGTGAGCGCCTTCAGCGCCTCGACGATGCGGCCCAGGTCGGTCCCGGCGGCGGCGGCCTTGGCCTCGTCGATGCCGACGTAGAGGACGAAGCCGCGGGCCTCGGTGCCGTCCGGCACGGCGCGGATCTTCGGAGCGGCGGGAGCGGCCTCGGCGGCGCGGAGGGCGGTGGGGGCGAAGGTGTCGACGGTGGCGAGAGACATGGGAGGGAGGTCCTTAGATGATGTCGCGATCCCGGTGATCCACCGTCGCCGCGGGACGGTCGTCCCGAACGAGTGAGGGTGCGGAGAACGGTGCGGGGATTCGCAGAGATTCGTGTGTTGGCCGTGTCAGAGACGGCTGATGCGCGGGAGCGTTCGTGTGGCGTTCCCGGGGAGCTCTCGCCCGATCACGAGGGGGTGGTCGGAGGGCGTTCGGCTCGGCGAAGGGTCGTCAGATCAGCGACACATTCGGCAACACATGACCGAGTCGCGGCCGGCCATCATCATGCCGGCATCCCCAAGGGCCTCGAAGGAGGTCAGGGTACGCGAGTTGTCAGTCATGGTGGTAGTAAAGCGAACCATGACTCGCGGTGTCAAATCATTACGGAATGTTGCGGGCGTTCACACAGTGCCGTAGAGGCGGTCTCCGGCGTCGCCGAGACCCGGGACGATGTAGCCGTTCTCGTTGAGGCGCTCGTCCAGCGCGCCCAGCACGATCGTCACGTTGCGGCCCTCCGTCGCCTTCTCCAGGGCGGCGAGCCCCTCCGGGGCGGCGAGGATGCAGATCGCCGTGACGTCGACGGCGTTGCGCTGGAAGAGGAAGTCGATCGCGGCGCCGAGCGAGCCTCCGGTCGCCAGCATCGGGTCGAGCACGAAGCACTGGCGGTCGGAGAGGTCCTCCGGCAGGCGCTCGGCGTAGGTGGTCGGCTCGAGGGTCTCCTCGTTGCGGACCATGCCGAGGAAGCCGACCTCGGCGGTCGGCATGAGCTTGACCATGCCCTCCAGCATCCCGAGCCCGGCGCGCAGGATGGGGACGACGAGCGGCCGCGGCTCGCTGATCGCGACGCCGGTGGTGGTCGTGACCGGGGTCTCGATCTCCTGCGGCTCGACGCGGACCTGGCGGGTGGCCTCGTAGGCGAGGAGCGTGACGAGCTCCTCGGTGAGTGCGCGGAACACCGGGGACGGCGTGGTCTTGTCGCGGAGCACCGTCAGCTTGTGGGTGATGAGGGGGTGGTCCGCTACGTGCACTCGCATAGGCTCAAGGCTAGCCGACATCCCGCCTGGAGGAGCCCGTGTCCCTGTCCGTCCCCGCCGACTACGAGCAGTGGATGCGCCGTGCCGTCGCCGACGCCCGGCTCGCCTTCGACACGGGCGACGTCCCGGTCGCGGCGCTCGTGCTCGACGAGCGCGGGGAGGTCATCGGCAGCGGCCGCAACGAACGCGAACTGCACCACGATCCCACCGCCCACGCCGAGGTGCTGGCCCTGCGCGAGGCGGCGGCCGCTCGCGACGACTGGCACCTCGAGGGGTGCACGCTCGTGGTCACCCTCGAGCCGTGCGTGATGTGCGCGGGGGCGGTGCTGGCCGCGCGCGTCCCGACCGTGGTGTTCGGCGCGTGGGACGAGAAGGCCGGAGCCGCGGGATCGGTCTACGACGTGCTGCGCGACCGGCGGCTCAACCACCGGGTCGAGGTGTTCGCCGGGGTGCTCGCCGAGGAGTGCGCGGAGCTGCTGCTGGACTTCTTCCGCGCGAAGCGCTGACGCGCGACCGGCGCTGACGTCGCGTCAGCGAGGCAGCGACTCCAGCCACTCCGAGAACGCGGCGCGGGAGGCCTCCTGCATCCGGGCCGAGTAGAGCTCGCGATCGCGGCGGAGCGCCTCCGGGTCGATCGCCTGCTCGTCCAACTCGTTGTACCCGTCCGTGACCCAGGTCTCGTGCATCTCGTCCGTCACCTCGGGGTGGAACTGCACCGCCAGGGCGAAGTCGCCGATCGCGAACGCCTCGTTGGAGTAGTCGCTGGAGGAGGCGAGGCGCGTCGCCCGCTCGGGCAGCTCGAAGGTGTCGCCGTGCCATTCCACGACGGGGACGCCCGTGAAGTGGCGGATCGGAGAGCCGGCCCCGGCGTCCGTCGGCTCCACGCGGCGGTAACCGATCTGCGTGGTTTCGCCCTTGTAGACGCGCTCGCCCAGTGCGCCGGCCATCAGCTGTGCCCCCAGGCACACGCCGAGCGTGGGGCGCTCCGCGTCGATCCGCTCGCGCAGCAGCGCCTTCTCGGCCTCCAGGAAGGGGAAGCGCTCCGTCTCGTACGCCCCCATCTCGCCGCCGAGGACGACCACGAGGTCGGCCTCGGTCGGGTCCAGCGCCTCCACGTCGGCGGGCGACGTCACGTCGACGACGCGCAGCGCGTACCCGTGCTCTTCGAGGGTGGGGCCGATGTTGCCGAGGTGGATGGTGGGGTCGTGCTGCAGGATGAGCGCGGTGCGGGTCACTCCAGGCCCTTCAGGATGATCGTGTCGGTGGCGGGGTTAGTCTCGTTCGGGTCGATCCACACGTCCGGCTCGATGTAGATGACCCGGGCGGCGGGCACGGCCTCGCGGATGCGGCGTTCCACCGTGTCGATCGCGGCGGCGACGTCGGCCAGCCGCTGCTCGCCCGGCAGCGCCAGCTTGGTCGCGACCATGAGCTCGTCCGGCCCGAGGTACAGCGTCTTCATGTGGATGATGCGCTCGACCTCGTCGCCTGCGAGCACCGCGCGCTCGATGGCGGCGACATCCGCGTCGCTCGCGCCCTCGCCGACCAGGAGGCTCTTGGTCTCGATGCCCAGGATGATCGCCACGACGATCAGCAGCAGGCCGATGAGGAGGGTGCCGATCGCGTCGAAGACGCCGTTGCCGGTGATGATCGTGAGCCCGACGCCGAGGAGGGCGAACACCAGACCGGTGAGGGCCGCCACATCCTCCAGCAGCACGACGGGCAGCTCCGGAGCCTTGGCGCGGCGCACGAACTGCGGCCACGACATGCCCTTCTTGTGCGGGCGCGACTCGTGCACGGCGGTGCGCAGCGAGAACGACTCGAGGCAGATCGCGATCACGAGCACCAGGATCGGCAGCCACCAGTTGTCGAGCGGGTGCGGGTGGGCCAGCTTCTCGAAGCCCTCGTAGAGCGAGAAGACGCCGCCGACGGAGAACAGGATGATCGACACGACGAAGGCGTAGACGTAGCGCTCCCGGCCGTAGCCGAACGGGTGCTCCTTGTCGGCCTTGCGCTTCGCCTGGCGTCCGCCGAGCAGGAGCAGCAGCTGGTTGCCCGAGTCGGCGACCGAGTGGACGCCCTCGGCGAGCATCGACGACGAGCCCGAGAAGAACCACGTGATGAACTTCGTCAGGGCGATCCCGAGGTTCGCAGCGAACGCGGCGACGATCGCCCTGGTGCCTCCTGATGCGCTCATGGACTCATCCTAGGATGGCCGCATGACCGACACGCAGAACGTGACGCTGCCCACCATCGCGATGCTCGGAGCCGGCTCCATGGGCCGTGCGATCCTCTCCGGCCTGCTCGCCCCCGGCGTGTCCGTCGCCGGCGGGGTGCGCGTGACGAACCGCTCGGCCGCCCGCGCCGCCGAGCTCGCGGACACTGCGGGCGTCACCGCGTTCGCGACCGACGACGACCCCGAGGCCAACCGGCGGGCCGTCGAGGGCGCGGGCATCGTCATCGTGGCGGTCAAGCCCGCGATGGTGCCCGACCTGCTCCGCGAGATCGCCCCCTCCCTCACCCCCGGCGCTGTGGTCGTGAGCGTGGCCGCGGGCGTGACCATCGCGACCTTCGAGTCGCTGCTGCCGGACTCGGTCTCCGTCGTCCGCTCGATGCCGAACACGCCCGCCGTCGTCGGCAAGGCGGTGACCGGCATCAGCGCCGGCACGCGCACCGAGCCGGAGGACCTCGCCCTCGTGCGCAGCCTCTTCGAGACGGTCGGCCAGGTCGTCGAGGTGCCCGAGTCGCAGCTCGACGCCCTCAGCACGATCTCCGGCTCGGGCCCGGCCTACGTCTTCCTCCTCATCGAGGCCCTGACCGACGCGGCCGTCGCCAAGGGCTTCACGCCGGAGCAGGCGGCCATCCTCGTGAACGGCACCTTCCTCGGCGCGTCCGAGCTGCTCGCCGCCTCCGACGACGGCCCCGCCGAGCTCCGCCGCCGCGTCACCAGCCCCAAGGGCACCACCGAGCGCGCCATCGCCGTCCTCCAGGAGGCCGACCTGGTGACCCTCTTTACCCGCGCCACCGACGCCGCCCTCGCCCGCGCCCGCGAACTCGCCGCCGGCTAGCCATCGCTTCCTCACTTCTTCCGGCGACGCGCCGCCCGGGAGCGGAACTAGTGAGGAATCGATCGCGACAGGGCTCGCCGCACGGAGAGGACCGCTCGGGGAATGGGCGGGGCGAGGTCGGCGGAGGTGACGAAGACGGTGTCCCAGCCCGCGGCGGCAAGACGTTCCCGGCGATAGATGTCCTGCTGGTAGACCGCGCGATCAGTGCGGTGATGGTCGCCCAGATACTCCACGGCGACGCGGTTGTCGGGATAGGCCAGATCGACCATGGCGACGAACGCTCCGCGGTGCACGACGCGGTGGTTGAGCGCAGGCTCGGGCAGGCCCGCCGCCACGAGCTCCAGGCGAAGTCGGGACTCCTGCGGAGAGAGCGAGCCGAACCGGACCAGCTCAAGCGCCAGCCGCAGGTTCCGTACCCCCGGTCGTCTCCCGTGGCGCTTGAGAGCGGCGAGCAGGTGGTCGTGGGTCCACGGGCTCGGCCGGCCGGAGTACGGCTCGTCCCCGGTGACCAGGTAGTCCCCGATCACGACCAGATCCTCGACCCGCAGGATCGAGGACAGCTGTGCCCAGGTGTCCTCGGCCGACAGGCAGCGCAGGCCGCCGACGGTGACGATCCGGTGCCCCGCAGCGCGGAGCTCGTGAGGGACGATCCCTGCCACGCGCGACGGCTTCCGCGGCGCGAACACCGCGACGTGCACCTGTGCCGGCAGATGCTGCGGCGGAAGGGGCAGACCGTGCAGTAGCGCGGCGGTGGTGTGGCTGAACACGTCTCCGGCGTGCTCCCTCGTCGCGTACGCGCGGCACAGCGCGGTGTGGTCGTCCAGGTCGGCCTCGATCGTCCGGACGCCTCGGAACGGCCGCTGCATATCCGCGCGATACAGCCGGTGCTTCGTCAGGCCCGCCGCGCGTCCCTGCGCGTAGGTGAAGCCGGTGGCGGGGAGCGAGGGCTGATCCATCGCCCCATCCTGCCCGGGTGAATCGCAACCTCCCGAGTTCTCCACAGCCCATCCATCGCTTCCTCACTTCTTCCGCTGAATCCGGACGGAGAGCCGGAAAAAGTGAGGAAGCGATGGCTGCGGACGGACGGACGGACGGACGGGGGGAGGGGGGTCAGGAGTCTAGGGCGGCGAAGCGTTCGATGTCGGCGGAGGTGCCGGAGACGATGATGAGGTCGTGGTTGGAGACGACGGTGTCGGCGGTCGCGTAGGTGAAGGGCTTGCCGGGGCTCTTCACGCCCACGACGGTGATGTTGTACTTGCTGCGCACGCCGGACTCGGTGAGGTTGAGGCCGCGGATCGGCTTCGGCGGGTACATCTTGACGAGCGCGAAGTCGTCGTCGAACTCGATGAAGTCGAGCATCCGGCCGGACACCAGGTGCGCCACGCGCTCGCCGGCCTCCGCCTCCGGGTAGATGACGTGGTTGGCGCCGATGCGCTCGAGGATCTTGCCGTGCGACTGCGAGATGGCCTTCGCCCAGATCTGCGGCACCTTGAGGTCGACGAGGTTGGCGGTGATCAGCACGCTGGCCTCGATGGAGGAGCCGACCGCCACGACGCCGATGGAGAAGTCCTCGGCGCCGATCTGGCGCAGCGTCTCGATGGAGCGGGCGTCGGCCTGGACCGTGTGGGTCACCCGGTCGGCCCATTTCTGCACGAGCCCGGCGTCGGTGTCGATGGCGAGCACCTCGCGGCCGAGGCGGTCGAGCTGGCCGGCGGTCGCCGCTCCGAACCGGCCGAGGCCGACCACCAGGACGGGAGCGTTGTGCTTGATCCGGTCAACCAACGAGCGGCCTCTCCTCGGGGTTCTGGTACAGCTGCTTGCGCTGGCTCTGGGCCAGCGCGGCGGCGAGTGTCACTGTACCAACGCGCCCGCAGAACATGGTGGCGGCCATCACGTACACCCCCGGCTCCGGGAGGGAGGCCGTCAGGCCGGTGGAGAGGCCACAGGTCGCGAAGGCGGAGATGACGTCGAACAGCACGTGGTCGAGCGGCGCCTTGGTGATCTGCAGGATGACGATGGTCGAGACGGCGACGATGGTCGCGCCCCACAGCGCGACCGCCACCGACAGGCGCAGCACGTCGATCGGGATGCGGCGGCGGAACGCGTCCATCGACTCCACCCCGCGGGCCTCCGCCACGGCCGCCAGGAACAGCACGGCGAGCGTCGTCACCTTGATGCCGCCGGCGGTGGAGGCCGAACCGCCGCCGATGAACATCAGCATGTCGGTGACGAGCAGGCTCGACCCGTGCAGGTCGCTGATGTCGATCGTCGAGAAGCCGCCGGATCTCGCCATGGTGGACAGGAAGAAGGACTGGAACACAGTGTGGCCGGCATCCAGGCTCCCGAACGTCTTCGGGTTGTCGTACTCGAGCACGATGTACAGCACAGCGCCCGCGATGAGCAGGATCACCGACATGAGCAGCGTGAGCTTGACATGGATGGACCAGCGCCGCCGCTTCTTGCGCAGGTTGGAGGCGATGGCGAGGATGACAGGGAACCCGATGGCGCCCAGGAACACGCCGATCATGAGGGCGCCGAGGAACCAGAAGTCCTCGGCGAACGGCGTCAGCCCCTCGGCGTTCGGGGCGAATCCCGTGTTCGTGAACGCCATCGCCGAGTAATAGAGACTCTCCCAGAGGGCGGCGCCGAACGGCATCCCGGCGATCAGCATGCGCGGGAAGAGCAGCGCGGCCACGAGCCCTTCGATCACGACCATGCTGAGGGCGACGGTGGTGAGCAGCTTGCCGACCTCGCCGAGCCGCACGGCCTGGCCTTCGGCGACGGGCCCGGCGTGGATGCGCAGGGGGTTGCTGTCGCTCGCCGCCATCAGCTTGGCGCGCAGCCCCAGCCGCCGCGAGATGACGAGGCCCAGGATGCTCGCCATCGTGAGCACGCCGACCGCGCCGATCTGCACACCGAGATAGACGAGCACGTGGCCGAAGACGGACCAGTGCGTCGCCATGTCGACGGTCGACAGGCCGGTGACGCAGATGACGGACACCGCGGTGAACAGCGCGTCCGCGAGCGGGGTGACCGAGCCCTGCACGGTCGAGATCGGCAGCGAGAAGAGCAGGGTGAAGATGAGGATGAGGAGGGTGAAGACGAGGATCGCGAAGCGCGACGGGCTCCGGGAGGCGAAACCGTTGAGCGCGGCGCGCACCCGGTGCACGGGGGCCGCGGTCCTGCGCCGGGCCGCCGGGGTCGTAGCCATCGTCCGTTCCCTCCCACCGAAGCTTCGGACATGGTACTCCGCCAGCGGAGTGACTAGCCTGGGGGGATGGCCGACATCTTCGACGTGATCGCCGACCCCACGCGGCGCGACATCCTGCGCGTGCTGCTCGAGCGTCACTCGGAGGCCGTGGAGGGCATCGGTGAGATCTCCGTCTCGGAGATCGTCGCCACCCTCGAGCTGAGCCAGCCGACCGTCTCGAAGCACCTCAAGGTGCTGCGGGAAGCGGGCCTCGTCTCGGTGCGCGAGGAGGGCCAGCACCGCTACTACCGCCTCGACGCGACTCCGCTCGAGACGGTCGAGGACTGGGTCATCCCGTTCACCGCTGCGGACGTCGACGCCGCGGCGATCTCCGCCCAGCTCGCGGAGGAGACCCGGGAGTTCGCCAGCACCGTCGGAAAGGTGCTCGCCGACACCCGCCACGCGGTCTCCAGCGCGACCGAGCGCGTCACGAAGTGGCGCCGCGACTGACCCGCTTGCCGCGGACGCTCGCGGGCCAATAGAGTTCCTGACACCCGCCGGACACCCGAGTACCATGGCGGGCGGAAAGGGACGCCGATGGCACACGATCTGAAGGACGTGCGCTTCCTGACGGTCGCCGAGGTGGCCGACATGATGCGCGTCTCCCGCATGACCGTGTACCGGATGGTCCATTCGGGCGAGCTTCCGGCGATCCGTTTCGGCCGGTCGTTCCGGGTTCCCGAGTCGGCCGTCGACCAGGCTCTGGAGGCGCTCGTGCACTCCCCGGAGGGCGGCGTCGCGGACTCGGCGTGACGTCGGGTAAACTGGTTGCTTGTGTCGCCGCGCACCCCGCGGCAAACCCCCCTAACTTTGTGAGGTCTACGTGGGTTCCGTTATCAAGAAGCGTCGCAAGCGTATGGCGAAGAAGAAGCACCGCAAGCTTCTCCGCAAGACGCGCCACCAGCGTCGCAACAAGAAGTAGACCTCAGCGTCTGCGGCTCAAGCGTCGGTCCGAACGGTCCGGCGCTTTTTGCTGTGCTTCGAGCGCAGTGCTGTGTCCGCGCGGGCTAGGCTGGAAGCCGTGCCCGCCGTCTCCCTCACCCTCATCGGCAAGCCCGGCTGCCACCTGTGCGACGACGCCCGCGAGGTGATCCGCACGGTCGTCGCGGATCTGCCCGAGGGCGCGCCCGCCGTGGCGGTCGAGGAGCTCAGCATCCTGGACGACGCCGCCCTGCACGAGAAGTACGTGGAGGAGATCCCGGTCGTCCTGGTCGACGGGCGGATGCACACCTACTGGCGGGTCGACCCGGCCCGGCTGCGCACTGCGATCCTGGAGGACCGATGACCATTCGCCACGTCGTCACGTGGAAGCTCGCCTCGACGGATGCGGCCGAGCGCGCCGAGCAGGCCGCGGCCCTCAAGGCGAAGCTGGAGTCGCTCGTCGGCGTGGTGCCCGAGATCCAGCGGCTGGAGGTCGGCGTCAACGTGCTCGCCGGCAACTTCGACCTCGTGCTGATCTCCGATTTCGCCGACCTGGACGCCGTCGCGCGGTACCAGGTGCACCCGGCGCACGAGGAGGTCGCCGCCTACATCCGCTCGGTGGTCGACGGGCGCAGCGCGGTCGACTTCGAGGTCTGAGCGCGCCGCGCTCCCACGAACACACCAAGCGCCCGGTCCCTGTGCGGGACCGGGCACTTCGTGCGTGGTGTCGTCGCCGGTCAGTAGCCGGGGGTGTCGTCGATCTCCCGGTCGCTGCGGCGGTAGTCGGCGAGGAACTGGCTGAGGGTCGCGGAGTAGAGCGCCGCGATCAGGTCGCCGGCCTTCTGACCGTCGCGCGCCTTGGCCGCCTCGAAGATCTCGGCGATGCGGGCGGGCAGGTCGTCGGTGTCGAACGGCTTCTTCCAGACCGCGATGTAGCGCAGCAGCTGCGGGCCGAGGCCCTCGCCGACCGCGAGCAGCACGTCGTTGCCGGCGGAGCGCTCGAACTCGAGGAGGAACTCGTTGAGCGCGCGGCCGAGCGCCGGGAGGTCCGAGGCCTTGCCGGCCTTGCGCACCTCCTTCTGCGCCTTGTCGAGGCGGCTGACGGCGGCGTTGTCGAGGTTCGGCACGGCGGTGCGCGCCGCGTGCTCGTGCAGCAGGCCGGTCGTGTAGATGGCCTCGTCGATCGCGCGGTGGTCGATCGGCGCCACCCGCGTGTAGCGGTTGGGGGCCATCTCGACCAGGCCGATGTCGGCGAGCTTCATCAGGGCCTCGCGGATCGGCGTGCGGGAGACGCCGAGCCAGGAGGTGAGCTTGTCGTCGAGCAGGGTCTCGCCGGGCTCGAGGGTTCCGTCGAGGATGCCGTCGTAGAGGCGGTTGTAGACGACGTCGCGCAGCAGCTGGCGCTCGACCGGGGCGGAGTCCTTCACGGGCAGCGGCATCAGGCGGTCTTCCCTTCGGAGGCGGCGAACTCGTCGGCGACGGTGGCGAGGCCCTTGTCCCAGTAGCCGGCGAGGGCGGTGGAGGCCTTGGCCGCGTTGCCGGAGGCGGCGGCGGTCACGAGCGCCTTCAGGCCGGCGGCGGCCTTGTCGAACGGGCCGCTCGTGGGCGCCACGATCAGCGCCCGGCGGACCTCGGGGAGGTGGCGCTTGAAGAGCCGCGCGATGGTGCGGTTGTCGAGACGGCGGACGAACACGGCGATGACGGACTCGGTGAGCACGCGGTCGCGCTCGACGGGGGTCGCGTCGGCGGTCGCCGCCGCGGCCTCCAGGGCGTCGCGCAGCGCGTCCTTGTCGGCGTCGGTGAGCAGGGGCGTGGCATCGCGGACGACGCCGTGGAGCAGCGTGCCGACGGTGTCGACGAGCCCCCGCAGGCGCTCCGGGTCGATCGGGGTCACGCGCGTCCGCTTCTGCGGCATGATCTCGACGAGACCCATCGTCGCGAGCTGGTTGAGCGCCTCACGGACGGGGGTGCGGGAGACCCCCACCCACTTCTCGATCTCGGCGTCGTACAGTTGCTCTCCGGGAGTGAGGTCCCCCTCGACGATCGCGTCGAGAAGACGGAGGAAGACCTCGTCTCTGATGAGCCGTCGGGGGCTGACGGCCTCGGTTACGGGTACAGGCATACTTGAATATTACATCCGTCCCGGACGGATTCAACGGCCTGATGTCACAGGTTCCGAGCGGCTTCACGCCACCGGTCAGAACCGCTGGCCGAGCGCCTTCGCCTTGAGCGCGTCGAACTCGTTCTGGGTGATGATGCCCTTGTCGAGCAGGTCCTTGGCCTGGGCGATGTCGCTGGCCGGGTTCGTCGACGCGACCGGGTGGAGGCCGTAGTCGGTGTCCTCCGGGACGGTCTGCCGCTGCTCGGCGTTGCGCTCCGCCATCCCGCGCCCGCGTGCGATCAGGTAGACCAGCGCGGTCAGCCAGGGCACGAAGATCAGGAAGATGACCCAGACCGCCTTCCACCAGCCGCTGAGCTTCCGGTCGCGGAAGAGGTCGGCGAGGATCGTGAACAGCACCATCAGGTAGGCCACGAAGGCGAACGACCAGAAGATCAGCCAGAGGAAGTCCCAGAAACTGTTCATGTCGGCTCCTATCCGTCGGCGTCACCGTAGCGGCCCGGCGGGATCCGTGGCTAGACGCATCATTTCCCTCATGCGCGACCGTGCCGGCGTCGAGAGGGCGGGGTGTCGGAGGCCCGAGGCTAGGCTGACCGCATGACGCCGCAGTCGCCCCCGCACCTCTGGCGGG
This sequence comes from Actinomycetes bacterium, assembly GCA_023390155.1. Classification (GTDB taxonomy): domain Bacteria; phylum Actinomycetota; class Actinomycetes; order Actinomycetales; family Microbacteriaceae; genus Leifsonia. Next base: position 12,520 of record JAEWDJ010000144.1, read on the forward strand.
GGCGGTCGGCCGGGGGTTGGGCCGCGCTGATCGCGGGGTTCGTCGTCGGCGTTCCCGTGGCGCTCGCCGTCGGTGTCGTCCTGCTGGCGCTCGGGGCCGTGGCGGGAGCGGTGGGGCTGGTCGGCCGTCTGGTGGGGGTCGTGGCCGAGTGGAGCTGGTACCTCGTGCAG
>JAEWDJ010000148.1 GCA_023390155.1 Actinomycetes bacterium
GCCCAGACGTTCTCGTCCAGTTCGGAGTCGCACACGTCATACCCTCGCCGGCGGACGGCGATCAGCTGATCGAGCACCTCTTCCACGGAGGTGGGAGTGTCCGGCGTGAACCGCGTGAGTGGAGCTGTCGTGAGCAGCCGTCGCACATCGTCCTCATCGCGCCAGGCCAGAAGCGCTCTCGCCGCGGCCGCCGCATGCAACGGCATCGTCTGTCCGACCTGAACGAAGAGGCGGAGGGGGTGGGTGGATTCGGCCAGTGCCAGACACACCACCTTGTCACCCGAGAGCTGCGACACGAAGACGGTCTCGCCACTGGCCTTCCTCGCCGATCGGATCGCGGGATGCACCTCGATGAGGGGCGATTCACGCGAGACCGGAGAAGCGCCGATCTCGCGTGCGGACGGCCCGAGGAAGAAGCGCCGATTCGTCCGGGATCGTGAGACGAACCCCTCGTCTTCGAGCACACGGAGGAGTCGATGTGCGCTGGCCGGCGGCAGCTCCAGCCGTTCGGCGATCTCCCCCATGGTCATTCCCCGGGAGGAGCGCGCAACCAGCTTCAGCACCGCCAGCGCACGGACGAGGACCTGCATCAGGCACCGCCCGCGAGCAGATGCAGTGTCCCCGTGATGAGTGCGACGAGGGCACCGGCGAAGGCGATCACGATGACGGCGACGCGAGCCCAGCGCGTGGGCAGCCGCTTCGCCGCGAGCGTTCCGACGCCGACGCCCGCCAACAACGCGATGAACGCCGCCGCCCATCCGATGACCCCGAGATCGGGGAGGCCGCCGGGCACGATGATCATCTTCGCGATCACCGACGCGAGTCCGACGGTGGCGAAGTACGGCTGGAGCGTCGCGGCGAACGCACCGTGCGGCCAGCGGCTGAGGATCCCGTACGCGCTCATGGCGGGGCCGCCGACGCCGGCGCCGGCGTTCATCAGACCTGACGCGAAGCCCGCGGCGAGCCGGGGCGTCCGCCCGGTGAGGGTGACCGGCAGCCGGGCGATCCAGAGGGATGCGGTCAACGAGACCAGCAGCACGGCACCGACGGTCGCTTCGAGGAGCGCCGGTTCGACGGTGGCCGCGAGGAGCGCGCCCGGGATCACACCGGCGATGGCGGCCGCAGAGAGCCAGGCGTAGGCGCGGACGTCGACCTGGCGCCACACCGTGGCGAGGACGACGAGCGCTGAGACGACGCTCGCGAGGTTGACGAGCAGGACTCCGTCGAAAGGCCCGAGCAGGAGGATCAGGAAGGGCGACACGACCAGCGCGAAGCCCATCCCCGTCACCCGCTGCGCGACAGCGCCCACGAACATCGCCGCAGCGACGGTCGCGATCAGGACAGGGCTGCTCATGGCACGGCGGCGCCGGCCACCGGATCCGCACGAGCGACTCCTCCGGAGAAGGCGGAGAGCATCAGGTCCACCAAGCGGCCGTTGTCGACGCGGGTGGCGACGCGGACCGGGCGGATCGACGATGGAACACGGAGACCGACATGCAGGCGCAGGTTGTCCTCCGTCCACCAGACGGCACGCCCTCTGGTCAGGGAGCCGAGCAGCTCGACGTCCACGATCCGTTCCTCGTACTGGGCGAGGTCCGGCTCGATCAGGATCGCGACGGTCAGCGGATCATGGAGCAGGCAGCCGTCGATTCTGCGCCAGGCGGCGGCGTAGTCGATCCACGGTCGGGTGGTCTCCACCACGTACTCCGACAACGGGCTCACGATGTCGGTCAGGCGATCCAGGTCCTGGTGCGTGAACAAGGTCTGCGATGTGGTGTCCAGCGGCACGAGCGTGATCGGCGCGCCACTCGTCAGTACGAGGTGTGCTGCTTCGGGGTCGATGCCGAAATTCAGCTCCTGCAGAAAGCCGGGGACGTCAAACGCCCCGCCCATGATCACGATGTCCCGTACGAGGTCCGGCAGTCGCGGCTCGAGCTCGATCGCCATCGCGATGTTGGTGAGCGGACCGATCGCCACGATCGTGAACGCGCCCGGATTCGAGCGCACCAGTTCGACGATGCGCACCGCCGCCTCCGGTGCGCCGGTCGCGGCCGGCTCCGGCCTCCTCACATCGGACCACGCGTCGACGACGTCAGGGCGGAGCTCGTTGGCGTCCTGCCGGTCCCGCCACGGAGCGGGCGGCTCGACCAGGGCCCGCTCGGCGCCGGCATAGACGGGAATGCTCAGCTCGAGCCGCCTGACGAAGTCCTGCGCGACGGCGAAGCCGACATCCCGGTGCGTGTTGCCCGACACCACCGTGATCGCCTCGAGGGAGAGGAGGTCGGAGCGGGAGACGGCCAGAGCGAGAGCGAGGCCGTCGTCGATGTCGGCGGCCGGCATCCCGTTGCCGGGGTCGCAGTCGATGATGAGCCGACGGCGTTCGCGCGCCGGGCCGGCCGTCATTCCTTGCTCCCGGAGGAGGCGAGGGAGCCCGTGAACTGCCGCTGGAAGACCAAGAGGAGGATGAGCGGTACGGCGGCGGTGAGGATCGCGGCAGCGAACATCTGGCCGTAGTCGACGCCCGACTCTTGAGCGAAGTCGGCGATGGCGACGGGCGCCACCCGGGAATCCGGCGATGGGGCGATCAGCAGCGGCCACAGGAACGACTGCCACTGGAACACGAACAGGATCAGGCCAGCACCGACGAGCGATGCCCTGGACAGCGGGAGGTAGATGCGCCGGTAGATCCCGAACCAGCTGAGGCCGTCCATGCGAGCGGCCTCGGCGAGCGAGTACGGGATGTTGAGGAAGAACTGGCGGAGAAGGAATATCGACAGCCCGTTGCCGATCGCGGGCAGCACCAGCCCCACCATCGTGTTCTGCAGGTTCCAGTCACGGAAGGTGGTGGCGAGCGGGATCGCGATCGCCTCGAACGGCACGAGGAAGCTGACCACCATCACGGCGAACACCGCCCCTCGCCCGGGGAAGTCGAGCACCGCCAGGGCGAACGCCGCGAGAGACGACACGATCAGCCCGAGCACGACGCTGAAGAACGCGACGACGACCGAGTTGATGAGCGAGCGGGAGAAGTCGCTGTTCAGGACGGCGGCGTAGTTGTCGAGCGAGACGCTGGAGGGCCAGATCGTCGCCAGGCTGAACGGTGACAGGTGGGCGAAGATCTCGCTGCTGGGCCGCAGCGAGGAGATGAGCGCCCAGAACAGCGGAAGGACGGAGAGCACGGCCACCGGGATGGCGATGATGAGAGCCAGTCGGCCCGCTCTCCGCTGGCGCGGATTGTCGATGACGTCGGACATGTCAGTCCTTTCCGGGGAGCAGGCGGAACTGCACGCCGACCACGCAGACGACGATGAGAACGAGGACGATGGTGGCCGCCGCTGCTCCGCCCGGGTCGGCGAGCGTGTAGGCGCGCTCGAAGATGAAGTTCATGATCAGGTTGGTCGAGCCCTGGGGGCCGCCCTGTGTGAGGATGCGGACGGGTGCGAAGATCAGGAAGTTCGCGACCGTGTCGGCGACGAGCACGAACAGCAGCGGGCGCCGCAGGCCGGGGAGCGTGATGTAACGGAACTGCTGCCATCCTCCAGCGCCGTCGAGCTCGGAGGCCTCGTACAGGCTGGTGGGGATGTCCTTGATGCCGGCGACGAGGAATGTCATCCAGTAGCCGACGCCCACCCAGGTGCAGAGGATCATGATCGACAGCAGAGCGGTGCTGGGGCTGACGAGCCACGGCACCGGCGCGATTCCGAGCGCTTCGAGGATGCCGTTCAGCGGTCCGTCCGGGCGGAACAGGACCCCCCAGACGATCGCCGACACGATCTGCGGAACCGCGATCGGCAGGAGGATGAGCGTCCGCCAGATGCCGACACCGGGCACGCGCTTGGTGAGCACCACCGCCAGCCACAGGGCGAGGGCGATCTGCACGGGATTGATCACGATCGAGAACAGCAGGGTCACCTTGAGCGCGTTCAGAAACGTCGGGTCGGTGAAGACGTAGCCGAAGTTCGAGAAGCTGACGGTGCCGACCTGGTTGGTCAACGACGTGCCGATCGCCTGAACGGTCGGGATGATGCGGAGGATGAAGAGGCCGACGAGCGCCGGGAGCAGGAACGCCCCAGCGGTGAGCCAGAGCCGGATGCGGGCGAGACGCCGCGACCGGGTTCGTGAGGGGGACGCTGCAGCGGTTGTCGACCGCAACGTCAAGGAAGACTGAGACACGAGTTGTCCTTCGAAGAAGCGGTGGGCGGTGCGGGGGCCGCCGGGGCGGGCCCCC
>JAEWDJ010000157.1 GCA_023390155.1 Actinomycetes bacterium
GCCCCCGCCCGCGCCGCGGACCCCGACGCCGCGCTCCAGCAGGTCCTCGCCCTCGTCGCCTCCGGCACCCGCCTCAAAGACGCCGCCGCCGAAGTGGCCGAGGCGACCGGCCTCGGCCGCCGCGACCTGTACCAGGCGGCGCTGGCGGCGAAGGGGTAGCGGCTGGCCGCAGGGCGGACGCTAGGGTGATCGGGTGAGCGACTTCTTCTCAGCCGATGCGGATGCCGATCGCGCCGTGAGGCGGATCGAGGAGCAGGTCGCCGAGGCGCAGGAGCGCGCTCGGCGCGCGGCGGAGGTCCGACAGGGGATCGATGCGCTCCGCGGGGTGGCGACGTCACCGCGTCGGGAGCTCAGCGTGACCGTCGATGCGAGCGGCAGGCTGGTCGATGTGGAGGTCACCGACGCTGCATACCGCCTGTCTCCGCGCGATCTCGGGCGGCTCATCGTCGAGACCACGCGTGCGGCCGGGCGACAGGCGGGGGCCAAGGCCGTCGAACTGGCCAGCGAGGCGTTCGGGGCCGAGTCGGGGATCGTGACGCACCTGCGCGACGAGATCGAGCGGTCGAAGGGGCCCGGCGACGGGGTGCTGGGCGATGGGACCCGGATCCAGTACTGAGCTCGGGCGCTGAAGGGGGAGAAGTGATGGCGAAGAAGATCGCGGTGGATGCCGAACTCATCCACACGCATGCCGGTCGAGTGGAGCGCGTCGCGGCGGAGGTCGCGGAGGCGCGGCAGGCAGCCGCAGCCACCAACATGGGCGGCGGCGCTTTCGGCCTGATCTGCGCCTTCCTCGTGCCGCCCGCCACGCTCGCGGCATCGATGGCGGCGTCGGCGATCGGGGCCGCGGAGGGCATGTTGGAGCGGAGCGCGCGGGAGATCCGCGGGGTCGCCGAGGACTTGGCCGCCGTCGAGGACGACATCGTCCAGGCGGTTCGTGCGCTCGAGAAGGGGCTGGGGTGACGCGTCGGTGACAGCTCACTCTCTCGTCGCGGCTCCGGTCGACACCGCGACACCGTTCAGCGGCGCGGGTCTGCTCGACTCGGGATCGCAGTTGGTCGCAGCGATCGAGTCCGGCGACTGGGTCGAAGGCGGTATGGCCGCGTTCTCGGCAGCCGCCGACACGATCGCGGCCGTGTCGGACCCGCTCGGCTCGCTCATCGCGGCCGGACTCGGCTGGCTCATCGATCACTTCGAGCCGCTCAAAGGATGGTTCAACGACCTCACCGGCGATGCGGGCGAGGTCCAGGCCTTCGCGCAGACCTGGACCAACATCCAGAAGCAGCTGCAGCTGTCCGGCGATGAGCTCTCGCGCATCCTCGGCGACGTCGACGAGCTGGCCGGCGAGGCCATGGACGCGTACCGGCGATTCCAGCAGGATTCCGCTCAGCACCTGCACGGCGCGGCCGCCTGGGCGGGCGCGATGGCGACCGGGCTCGGGATTGCGTCCACGATCGTGCAGGTCGTCCACGACATCGTTCGCGACGTGCTCTCCCAGCTCGTCGGATCCGCGATCTCCTGGGCGTCGGAGGCCGTGCTGACGTTGGGGCTCGCGACGCCGTGGATCGTCGAGCAGGTCTCGACGCGCGTCGCGTCCTGGGTCGCGAAGATCGGCTTGAAGATGACCGCCCTCGTCCGCTCGGTGAAGGCGCTCTCGAAGCTGCTCGACGAGCTGCGCGACCTGCTGCGGCAGGCGGACGACCTGTTCGCGTCTGTGCTGAAGGGCGGGAAGAGCGCTGCAGGGCGTGGAGCAGACCGGGCGGCTACGCCAGCGGGTATTCCCGCGCGAACGCCAAACTGGAACACGGAGGACGGTCGCATCGACATTGAAGCGGTCCTCGATACACCGCCCCCAGAGCCGAAGGTAGGGCCCGTGAAACCCGAGAACGTGACTTTCTCCGACATTCCACGCGACGGACATGTTTTCTGGTCCGGTCGCACTGAACTCTCCGACGGTGTAACCACGAAGACGTACGGCAGCGGTGGTATCGCGGCCGGCGTCGCCGAGAATCACGGCGCAACGACACTGGAGAAGTACCTGGTCGAACACCAGATCGCTATGCCCCGCTGGGGCACGCCCGGCGCCGAAGAGGCATGGGGAGATGTTTCCGCCCGGTACGCGTCCGCTGCTCGGGGAGACGTGCACGTGGTCCTCGGAGCGTCGTTGCGTGAAGGAAACGTGTGGGAGACGCGGGAACTCGGCGTGCTTCAGGCTAACCCGGAGGTGACGCGAATCGTCACCATAGACCCGACGACCGGTCGGATGACGACCATATTCGAGAGGAAGGCGCAGTCGTGAATCCAGAGGCTCTCGGCGATGCCATCGACGCATACATCTGGGACGAGCATTCGGCGATCCCCGGGCGGCACCCGGAACGAGTGCCCGATGCCGCAGTGCGCGCCGAGGTCGAGGAGGTGATCCGACGATCGGACGCGATCCGACCGGACGAGACTGCTTCCGATCTGATGGGCTGGGCGGATCGGGAGGCCGTCGCACTCGCGGCGGCTTACGACGGGTTGTCTCCGCGAGGCGTGCGAGCTTTGCGCGACCTCCTGAGCTGGAGCTGGCGGTGATCACAGCTCGACCTCGTCGCGCCGTTCACGGTGGTACGTCTCGGTCTCGTTGAAGACGGGCAGGCTGGTCGAAAGATGGAGTACACGGAGCTGGCGCATCGATTGGCCGCCCTTCCCCAGGTGGGCGGGTCGTTCCTGCCGTGTGTGATCGCCTGGAGCCCTCGCTGACCTTGTCGCCGCATTACACGTCCGAACAGGACGAAGCCGCGCTGCGAAGCGTGAGGGAGCAGCTGCGGTGCGCCCAGGCCGTCCTCGATGCTGATTCGGAGTCGCCCGGGAACTGAGTGGATCGCGTGGTCGACCTCGACCTGCTCGCGCGCGTGGAGGCGGTGATCGCCCGGCTCGACGGAATCCGGCCCGACGAGACGGCTTCTGACCTGCACTCCTGGGCGGACACGCGGGCTCGCGGGCAGGCGGCCGCGAGCGGCGGGCTCGCGCCCAACGCATCTCGGGCACTGGGCGACCTCCAGAGCTGGCAGTGGCGCTGACCGCCTGCCCGCCCCCGGGTAACAGAATCGAGCCGGGCCGCCCGCGCCTCTAGGATGGTCAGCATGTCCGACGGCTCCTCGTTCTACATCACCACGCCGATCTTCTACGTGAACGATGTCCCGCACATCGGCCACGCCTACACGGAGGTCGCGGCGGACGTGCTCGCGCGCTGGCACCGCCAGGCGGGCGACGACACGTGGCTGCTGACGGGCACCGACGAGCACGGGCAGAAGATCCTGCGCACCGCGACGGCGAACGGCACCACCCCGAAGGAGTGGGCTGACCGGCTGGTGGCGAACGAGTGGGTGCCGCTGCTGAAGACGATCGACATCGCGAACGACGACTTCATCCGCACGACGGACGAGCGCCACGAGACGAACGTGCAGAAGTTCCTGCAGAAGCTGTACGACGACGGCTTCATCTACGCGGGCGAGTACGAGGCGCTGTACTGCGTGGGCTGCGAGGAGTTCAAGCCGCAGAGCGAGATCGTCGACGGCACGGGAGAGTACGAGGGGCAGAAGGTCTGCGCCATCCACTCCAAGCCGCTGGAGCTGCTGCAGGAGAAGAACTACTTCTTCCGGATGAGCCAGTTCGCCGACAAGCTGCTGGCGCTCTACGAGGAGCGCCCGGAGTTCGTGCAGCCGGAGTCGGCCCGCAACGAGGTCGTCAGCTTCGTGCGCCAGGGCCTCAGCGACCTCTCCATCTCGCGGTCGAGCTTCGACTGGGGCATCAAGGTGCCGTGGGACGAGTCGCATGTCGTCTACGTGTGGTTCGACGCGCTCCTCAACTACGTGACCGCCGTCGGCTACGGGCAGGACGAAGAGGAGTTCGGCCGCCGCTGGCCGGCGACCCACCTGGTCGGCAAGGACATCCTGCGCTTCCACGCCGTCATCTGGCCGGCGATGCTGATGGCCGCGGGCCTCGACGTGCCGCACCGCGTCTTCGGCCACGGCTGGCTGCTCGTCGGGGGCGAGAAGATGTCGAAGTCGAAGCTGACCGGCATCGCCCCGACCCAGATCACCGACACGTTCGGCTCCGACGCGTTCCGGTACTACTTCATGCGCGCGATCAACTTCGGCCAGGACGGCTCGTTCAGTTGGGAGGACCTCTCGGCCCGCTACCAGGCGGAGCTCGCGAACGGTTTCGGCAACCTCGCCTCGCGCGTGATCGCCATGGTCACCCGCTACTACGACGGCGTCGTGCCGTCGGCGGGGGAGTACGCCGACGCGGACCTGCAGGTGCAGCGCACCGTGGCCGAGGCGACCGCCGCGGCCGACGCGGCGATCGGCCGGCTCGCCATCCACGACGCCCTCACCGCGGTGTGGACGGTGGTGGACGAGCTGAACGGCTACATCACCGCGCAGGAGCCGTGGAGCCTCGCGAAGGACGACGCGCAGCGCGAGCGCCTCGGCACCGTGCTGTAC
>JAEWDJ010000206.1 GCA_023390155.1 Actinomycetes bacterium
GTCCCCTCCCCCGCCGAAACGGCGACTCCGGCTCCTGCGCCGGCCCCGTCGCCCGACGCCCCCGGCGCCCCGCAGGCACCCGCCGGCCCCGAGGGCGCGTCCGACGCCCACCCGGTGACCACGCCGATCCCGGTCATCGGCAGCCAGCCCGTCGCCCGCACCACCTCGGTCGCTCCGAAGTCGGCCCCGGTCCCCGCCGACGCCCCCGTCACCTCCCCCAACTCCGTCGTCGGCGACGGCGAGGTCGCCGAGGACAAGGTCACCCCGCTGCGCGGCATGGCCAAGTCGCTCGCCACCAACATGGACGCCTCGCTCACGGTCCCCACCGCGACCAGCGTGCGCACCATCCCGGCGAAGCTGATGATCGACAACCGCATCGTCATCAACAACCACCTGAAGCGCGCCCGCGGCGGCAAGGTCTCCTTCACCCACCTCATCGGCTGGGCGCTGATTCAGGCGCTCAAGGAGTTCCCGAGCCAGAACGTCTACTACGACGAGGTCGACGGCAAGCCGTCGGTCGTCGCCCCCGCGCACATCAACCTCGGCATCGCGATCGACATCCCGAAGCCGGACGGCAGCCGCGCCCTCCTCGTCCCGAGCATCAAGCGCGCGGACACCATGCGCTTCGGCGACTACCTCGCCGCTTACGAGGAGCTCGTGCAGAAGGCGCGCGCCAACAAGCTCACCGCGGGCGACTTCGCCGGCACCACCATCTCGCTGACGAACCCCGGCGGCATCGGCACCGTGCACTCGGTGCCGCGGCTGATGAAGGGCCAGGGCGCGATCATCGGCGCCGGCGCCCTCGAGTACCCGGCCGAGTTCCAGGGCTCCAGCGAGAAGACGCTCGCCGGCCTCGCCATCGGCAAGACCATCACGCTCACGAGCACCTACGACCACCGCGTCATCCAGGGCGCCGGCTCGGGCGAGTTCCTGAAGATCGTGCACGAGCTGCTGATCGGCAAGCGCTCCTTCTACGAGGACATCTTCGCCGAGCTGCGCATCCCGTACGCCCCCATCCACTGGAACCCGGACATCAGCGTCGACCTGGCGAGCGCCGTCGACAAGACCGCCCGCGTCCAGGAGCTGATCAACTCGTTCCGCGTGCGCGGCCACCTGATGGCCGACATCGACCCGCTCGAGTACAAGCAGCGCTCGCACCCCGACCTCGAGATCGAGACCCACGGGCTCACCTTCTGGGACCTCGACCGCGAGTTCGTCACCGGCCAGTTCGGCGACAAGCGCACGATGAAGCTGCGCGACATCCTCGGCGTGCTCCGCGACTCGTACTGCCGCACCGTCGGCATCGAGTACATGCACATCCAGGACCCGGCCCAGCGCAAGTGGTTCCAGGACAAGCTCGAGCGCGCCTACGAGAAGCCCACCCACGACGAGCAGCTGCGCATCCTCGGCAAGCTCAACGAGGCGGAGGCGTTCGAGACCTTCCTGCAGACGAAGTACGTCGGCCAGAAGCGGTTCAGCCTCGAGGGCGGCGAGTCCACCATCGCGCTGCTCGACACCATCCTCCAGGGCGCGGCGGAGGCCGAGCTCGACGAGGTCGCGATCGGCATGGCCCACCGCGGCCGCCTCAACGTGCTGACCAACATCGCGGGCAAGACCTACGGCCAGATCTTCCGCGAGTTCGAGGGCACGCAGGACCCGCGCACGGTCCAGGGCTCGGGCGACGTGAAGTACCACCTCGGCACCGAGGGCACCTTCAAGGGCGCCGGCGGCGAGGAGATCCCGGTCTACCTGGCCGCCAACCCCTCCCACCTGGAGGCCGTGGACGGCGTGCTCGAGGGCATCGTCCGCGCCAAGCAGGACCGCCGCCCGGCCGGCACCTTCCTCACTCTGCCGATCCTCGTGCACGGCGACGCGGCGATGGCCGGCCAGGGCATCGTTGTCGAGCAGATGCAGATGTCGCAGCTGCGGGCCTACCGCACCGGCGGCACCATCCACGTCAACATCAACAACCAGGTCGGCTTCACCACGCCTCCCGGTGAGGGCCGCACGTCGATCTACTCGACGGACGTCGCGAAGACCATCCAGGCGCCGATCTTCCACGTGAACGGCGACGACCCGGAGGCGGTGGTGCGCGTGGCGCAGGTCGCCTTCGAGTACCGCCAGGAGTTCAAGCGCGACGTCGTCATCGACCTCATCTGCTACCGGCGCCGCGGTCACAACGAGGGCGACGACCCGTCGATGACCCAGCCGCTGATGTACAACCTCATCGAGGCCAAGCGCTCGGTCCGCCGCCTCTACACCGAGGCCCTCGTCGGCCGCGGCGACATCACCGAGGAGGAGTACGAGCAGGCGCACCGCGACTTCCAGGAGCGCCTCGAGCGCGCCTTCATGGAGACGCACGCCGCACAGACGAACTCCACGCCGATCGTCACCGCGGGCGGGGAGGCCGCCGGACTCGAGCAGCCCGCCGCCCAGCAGGCGGACGACAACGTCGGCGAGCCCGACACGACGGCCGTCAGCGAGCAGGTCATCCAGCTCATCGGCGACGCGTTCAACAACCCGCCGGCCGGCTTCACCGTGCACCCGAAGCTCCAGCAGCTGCTGAACAAGCGCGGTGACATGAGCCGCAACGGCGGCGTGGACTGGGGCTTCGGCGAGCTCCTCGCCCTCGGCTCCGTGCTCCTCGAGGGCACGCCGGTGCGCCTCGCCGGTCAGGACGCCCGCCGCGGGACCTTCGTGCAGCGCCACGCGGTCCTGCACGACCGGGTGAACGGCCAGGAGTGGCTGCCGCTCGCGAACCTCAGCGACAACCAGGCACGCCTGTGGATCTACGACTCGCTGCTCAGCGAGTACGCGGCGATGGGGTTCGAGTACGGCTACTCGGTCGAGCGGGCCGACGCGCTCGTGCTGTGGGAGGCGCAGTTCGGCGACTTCGCCAACGGCGCCCAGATCGTGATCGACGAGTTCATCTCCTCGGCCGAGCAGAAGTGGGGCCAGCGCTCGTCGCTCGTGCTCCTCCTCCCCCACGGCTACGAGGGGCAGGGGCCGGACCACTCCAGCGCCCGCATCGAGCGCTACCTGCAGCTGTGCGCCGAGAACAACATGACCGTCGCGCGCCCGTCGACCCCGGCGTCGTACTTCCACCTGCTGCGCCGCCAGGCCTACGCCCGCCCGCGCCGCCCGCTGGTGGTCTTCACGCCGAAGGCCATGCTGCGGCTCCGTGGCGCGACCAGCGACATCGCGGAGTTCACCACCGGCAAGTTCGAGCCGGTCATCGACGACGCGCGCATCACCGACAAGAGCGCCGTCAAGCGCGTTCTCCTGATGGCGGGCAAGCTCTACTACGACCTGCTCAACGAGCTCGAGAAGAACCCGAACCCGGAGATCGCGCTCGTGCGGGTGGAGCAGTACTACCCGCTCCCCGGCGCCGAGCTGAAGGCGGTCGTCGACTCCTACCCCGACGCCGAGCTCGTGTGGGTGCAGGACGAGCCCGAGAACCAGGGCGCCTGGCCGTACATGATCCTGGAGACCTCCAAGCTGGGCCCGCGCCCGCTCGGTGTCGTCTCGCGGCCGCCGTCGGCCTCGCCGGCCGCGGGCTCGGCGAAGCGCCACGCCCAGGAGCAGTCGGTGCTCATCCAGCGGGCGCTCACGCTGTAGCCCCGCCGAGAACACGCGGAAGCGCCGTCGGACCCCGTGTCCGGCGGCGCTTCTCGTTGTCCGGCGGTTTGTCGTCCAGCCACTCGCATCACCCGACGGCACGCGTCAACCGACGGATCGCCTCCCGGACGGCACTGTCGCACACCGTCCGCCCGGGCGTAGGTTGTGGCCATGACCGTCGTGACCACGCACCGCCTCGGCGAGCCCTGCTGGGTGGACCTCGCCTCCTCCGACCCGCAGCGCGCGCGCGAGTTCTACTCCGCACTGTTCGGCTGGACCGCCGACGAGGCCGGCGAGGAGTACGGCGGCTACGTGACCTTCCGCAAAGACGGGCACGCCGTCGCCGGGCTGGGCGCCGCGATGCCGGGCCAGCAGGCGGACGCCTGGCTGACCTACCTGCTGGTCGAGGACGCGGCGGAGGCCGAGCGCGCCGTCGAGGGCGCGGGAGCCCAGACCCTCGCTCCCACGATGGAGGTCGGCGACCAGGGCCGCCTCGCCGTCATCGCCGACCCCGGCGGAGCGGTCGTCGGGCTCTGGGAGCCGCAGGAGCACCGCGGCTACGAGCTCGTCGCCGAGGTGGGCGGGATCGCCTGGCATGAGCTCTACGCGCGCTCGTACGCCGCCCAGGTCGACTTCTACACGCGGGTGTTCGGCTGGAAGACGACCGTGCTCGGCGACACCGCCGACTTCCGCTACGCCACGTTCGGCGACCCGGCCTCCCCCGCCGGGGGGGG
>JAEWDJ010000213.1 GCA_023390155.1 Actinomycetes bacterium
CTGCAGGCGCGGATGGTGCGCCGCCGCTCTCCTGGACGTACACCGACCATCTCGGCATCCAGTACGCGTGCACCCGCACGGACCCGTTCGACCCCTCGGCGCCGACGTACTCGTGCGCCCCTACTCCGATTGGAGAACAGCAGTGAGCAAGCACGTCCTGGCTGCGCTGAGCAGCCCTCTCTTCACGGCGGCGTGGTGGAAAGCCGCGAGCCTCCGCGCGCTCCGCACGGCCGTGACGATCGCGATCCCGTACCTCGGCACGGCTATCCTGTTCGCCGGCGTCCCGTGGCTGTCGATCCTGTCGGCGGCCGCGCTCGGATACATCGCCTCGCTCGTGACGTCGCTGGCCGGCATCCCGGAGGCGGCCGGCGCGAAGATCCCGGCGTGGCTGGCGCTGCTCGAGCGGACCGTGAAGACGGTGGCGCAGGGCATCGCGGTCGGCATCGGCAACGCGGTGCTCTTCACCGACGTGCACTGGTCGACCATCCTGCAGGCCGCCCTGATCTCTGGTCTCGGTTCGCTGCTCCTCGGCGTGCTGGGCTATCTGCCGGAGGCTGCCGCCCCCATCGTGGCGACGCAGGACGCGGCGGGTGTGTACAACGTCACCGTCGTGTCCGACACGGGTCAGGATCCGAACGCTGTCGCCGCGTCCATCGCAGCGCGTGTGAATGCGAAGGAGTAGACCATGCCCGTCATCGCGAAGGCCTACGGGCCGTTCCTCACGTCGCTCTTCAACAAGGAGATCGACTGGGACAGCGACTCCATCAAGGCCCTGCTCACCACCTCGGCGTACGTCCCGGACCAGGATGCGCACCGCTACAAGTCCTCGGTGACGAACGAGCTCGTTACCACTGCGACCACGCTCGCGGCCGCGGCGTCGTCCGGCGCGACGTCGATCTCGGTGGCCGCGTCCGTCCCGGTCGGGAACGCGATCGCGATCGACACGGCCGGCACGGTCGAGTACCGCATCGTCACCGCCGTGACTGGGTCCGGCCCGTACACGCTGACACTCGGCGCGATCGGCACCGGGGCGGCCGCGCTCGGCTCCGCGCACGCCTCGGGTGCGGCCGTGCAGGCGAACCCCGGCTACACGGCCGGCGGTGTCGCGCTCACGGGCGTGACGGTGGCGTACAACGCGAGCACGAACACGCTCACCCTGGACGCGAACGACATCGCCTGGGCAGCCGCGACGCTCAACGCGCGCGAGCTGGTGCTGTACGACAGCACGCCGTCGACGGACGCCACGCGGCCGCTGATCGGGTACGTGGACTTCGGCGCCGACATGGCGTCGCAGAACGCGGCGTTCTCGGTCGCCTGGGATCCGACCGGCATCCTGACGGCCACCGTCGCCTGATGCCGGCCGTCACGGCGTCGGCTCGCCGCGACCGGTTCACGGTGGAGGCGGCGTCGGGCGGCCTGCAGCTGGTCGACCCGTCGAGCCCGGCGGGCGTGCAGCCGTCCGGGCTGGCGGGCTGGTCTCTGGCGTTCTCGGACGAGTTCGCCGGGGCGAGCCTGGACCGGCTGAAGTGGGACACTCTGTACCCGGCGTGGCCGCGATTCCTGGCGCAGAGCCCGGGCGGGAACCGGACGAACACGGACAACGCGAACTATTACAACGACGCCTCGGCGACCGTCGACGGCTCGAGCAGCCTCGTGCTGACGATGGCGCAGGACTCGACCACCTTCCCGGGCCTGTCGTACAAGTCCGGCATGGTGCAGTCGCTGAAGTCGTTCACGATCTCGCCGGGCAGCTTCGTCGAGATGCGCATCCAGATCCCCGTGCTCTCGAACATCCTCTGGGCGGCGGGCTGGAGCTCGAACTCGGCGACCGACCAGTGGCCGCCGGAGGTCGACCCGTTCGAGCTGTTCGGCATGGGGCCGGGCATCGAGCAGAACGTCTACGTCACGACATCCGACAAGGACACCGTGCACGTGAACGCGCCGAGCAACCTGACGGCGTGGCACACGTACGGCGCCTGGTGGAAGGCGGACGGGACGACGGTCTTCTACATCGACGGGGCGGCGTCGCGCACGTCGGCGAAGGTGATCGGCGGGAGCCAGTACCTAATCCTGAACCTCGCGGCGCGCACCGGCCAGGCGTGGCCGGGCGCGAACCCGACGATGCTGGTGGACTACATCCGATCCTGGAGGTGACGCCGTGGCCGCATCGATCCTGCAGCAGGCGTCGAACGCGAACACGGGCGCCACGGTCGCGGCGACGCTGGCGAGCACGCCGACGGTCGGGAACACGCTCGTCGTCATCGCGAACTCCGACTCGACGCTGACAATCGCCGGCACGTGGGCGCGGAACCCGCTCGCCGCGGTGACCGACCAGGGCTTCTATGTCTGGACGCGGCCGGTCGTTGCGGCCGATACGTCGACGTTCACGGTCACGCCGGGCGGGACGGCAACGTACGCGAGCCTCGTCGTGCTCGAGCTGGCCGGGGTGACGTCAGACCCGTTCGACGTGATCAGCACGGTGACGTCGGCGACGAACGCGACGAGCCTCGCGACGGCGTCCGTGACGACGACGGCGGCCGGTGACCTCGTGCTGTCCGCGCACGCGCAGCACGGCTACTCGGGCACGATCTCCAACACGTTCACCTGGAACAACTCGTTCACCTCGGTCGCTCAGGCGCTCGCACCGACAGGCGCGTCCGGGGCGAAGACTTCGCTGGTGGTGGCGCAGAAGACGCAGGCCGCGGCTGGCGCGGTCGGTGCGACGACGGCCTCGTGGTCGGGGCAGGCGCAGAACGTCGCGTCGGTACTGATCGCGTTCAAGGCGGGCACGGGCGGGACGCCGGTGTCGATCGCGGCGCCGGCGATGTCGGTGACCGTGCAGGCGGTGGCGCCGCGGGTGTCGGCGGGCGGCGCGGCCGCAGTGGGTGTGCCGACGATGGTCGTCTCGCTAGCGGCTCCGGTGCCGGCGGTCACGGCTGGGCGCACGGTCGACGGCGGCGGTCCGATGGCGCTCACGCTGCAGATGGCTCCGCCGGCCGTCTCCGCGGGCCTGAGCGTCTCGATCGCCCCGCCGCCCATGGCGGTGTCGGTGAGCGTGCCGACGCCGCAGGCGGGCGCTGGCGGCGCCGTGGCGATCGTCGTCCCGTTGATGACGGTCAGCCTTCAGTCGGTCGCTCCCATCGCTGGCGTCGGGGTGGCCGTCGTAGCGCGGCCGCCAGCGATGGTCGTCTCGGTGGCGATGCTCGCCCCGGCTCCGGGCGGCTGCGGGGCGGTGACGGTCTCGCCGCCCGCCATGGTGCTCGCGATGGCGGTTCGGGCGCCCTGGGGGTCGGCGGATCGGACGGTGGCGGTGAGCGCTCCCCCGCTCGCCGTCGCCACCGCGCTGAGGACCCCGTCGGTGTCGACTGGCAGTGGGC
>JAEWDJ010000217.1 GCA_023390155.1 Actinomycetes bacterium
CCCTCGGCATCGCCGTGCAGGCCCTCGTCCTCTTCCTCTTCTGGCGGCGAATCGGCCAGCGCTTCCGCTTCGACTTCGGCTGGCGCGGCGTCAACCTCGGCAGCGCGGGCAAGGCCGCGGGCTGGACGCTCGGGATGCTCATCGCGACGCAGATCGCGGGCCTCATCGAGATGAACGTCTCGAACTCCGCGGGCCAGGACTACGCCGGCTCGTTCGTGATGACGAACGCCTGGCTGATCTTCATGCTCCCGCACGGCATCATCGCCGTCTCCATCGTCACCGCCTATTACACGCGGATGGCCGAGCACGCGCACCGGGGCGCGGTCGCCGATTTCCGCGGCGACTTCTCGAACGCGGCCCGGTCGATCATGTTCCTCATCGTCCTGTCGTCGGCGGTGCTGATCGTGGTGGCGTATCCCGTCGCCCGGGTCTTCACCTCCAGCTACGAAGCCATGGGTCTGGTCCTCATCGCCTACCTCGTCGGTCTCGTGCCGTTCTCCCTCGTCTTCATGGCTCAGCGCGCGTTCTACTCGCTGGGGGACACCCGCACGCCGTTCCTCTTCACCATGGCGCAGGTCGTCGTCATCATCGTCGGCGTGCTCGCCTGCTTCTCCGTCGCCCCCGAGTACCGCGCCGCATCCGTCGCCCTCGTCGTCTCGCTCGCCAGCGTCGTCCAGGCCGTGCTCGCGTTCGCTCTGCTGCGCCGGCGCGTCGGCGGTGTGGACGGCCGGCGCATCGCGAGTGGGCTCTGGCGGTTCCTCGTGGCCGCGGCCGCGGCGATGGTCGCCGGCGGCGGGTTCCTGATCCTCCTCGGGGGAGTGGAGCCGGGCGCCTTCCCCGTCAGCGGCATCCTGGGCGCGGTCGTGTCGTCGGCGATCGTGGGCGTGGTCATGCTGATCGTCTACGTCGGGTTCCTCGCCATGCTGCGCTCGAGCGACCTGGAGGCCGGCGTCGGACCAATCCTCGACCGCCTTCGGCGCCGAACTCCACAGGGCGGGTGACACGGAATAGCATCCGCCTAGGATGTGTTCTACACGTCGGTGCCTCCGGTCCCGGGGGCGCCGCAGACAGTCAAGGAGCTCCGCCGTGCGGCAGATCATCATCATCGGTTCCGGCCCTGCCGGTTACACCGCGGCCATCTACGCGGCCCGCGCCAACCTGAAGCCGCTGCTGATCGCCTCCTCCGTCGAGGCCGGCGGTGAGCTGATGAACACCACCGAGGTCGAGAACTTCCCCGGCTTCCCGGACGGGATCATGGGCCCGGACCTCATGTTCAAGATGCAGGCCCAGGCCGAGAAGTTCGGCACCGAGGTCGTGCTCGACGACGTCGTCTCCGTCGACCTGAAGGGCGAGGTCAAGACCGTCACCCTCGGCTCCGGCGCCGTGCACCAGGCCCTCGCCGTGATCTTCGCCACCGGCTCCGCGTACCGCAAGCTGGGCCTGGAGGACGAAGAGCGTCTGTCCGGGCACGGCGTCTCGTGGTGCGCCACCTGCGACGGGTTCTTCTTCCGCGAGCGCACGATCGCCGTCGTCGGCGGCGGCGACTCCGCGATGGAGGAGGCCAACTTCCTGACCCGCTTCGCGGACAAGGTCTACGTCATCCACCGTCGCGACAGCCTCCGTGCCTCCAAGATCATGCAGGAGCGCGCCTTCGCCAACGAGAAGATCGAGTTCATCTGGAACTCGGAGGTCGTGGGCATCGGCGGCACCGAGCAGGTGCAGCACGTGAAGCTGCGCAACCTCGAGACCGGCGCGGAGAGCGAGCTGGACCTGCAGGGTCTGTTCATCGCGATCGGCAACGACCCGCGCGTGCACCTCGTCCACGGCCAGCTCGATCTGACCCCCGAGGGCACCATCGCGGTCGACGGCCGCTCGTCGAAGACCAACCTGACCGGCGTCTTCGCCGCAGGCGACGTGATCGACCCGACCTACCGCCAGGCCGTCACGGCTGCGGCGTCGGGCACCGTCGCCGCCCTCGACGCGGAGCACTACCTCGCTTCGCTTCCCCAGAACCTGCTGGAGCAGACGGTCGAGCCCGCCTCCAGCGACTTCGAACTCTCGACCACCGCATAAGGAGAATCAGACAATGTCAGCAGCACGTTCGGTCACGGACGCGACGTTCGAGCAGGACGTCCTCAACAACGAGAAGACCATCCTCGTGGACTTCTGGGCAGAGTGGTGCGGCCCGTGTCGCGCCGTCGGCCCGATCCTGGACCAGATCGCCGCCGAGCACGCCGACAAGATCGAGATCGTCAAGCTCAACGTCGACGAGAACCCGCAGACCGCGGCGAAGTACCAGATCACCTCCATCCCCGCGATGAAGGTCTACCAGGGTGGCGAGGTCGTCAAGACCGTCATCGGCGCGAAGCCGAAGCCCGCCCTCGAGGCCGACCTGGCCGCCTACCTCGCGTAGCGCGACCCGTCCTCTTCAGACCCGTCCGGCGCTCACCCGCCGGGCGGGTCTTTTTCGTACCCGCGCCCGCCTCGATTTTCCGAGGGACGCACCGCATGAATAGCATGACTAAACGCCACTAGAAATGGAATGACTCGTGACCGAACAGGGCATCCCGCAGCAGCGGGGCAACAATCTGGACCCGTGGTATCACCACTACGCGCAGCGCACCAGCGGCCTGGCCGCCAGTGAGGTCCGAGCCCTGTTCGCCGTCGCCAGCCGCCCCGAGGTGGTCTCGCTGGCCGGCGGCATGCCGTACGTGGCAGCCCTTCCCGAGGACCTCGTCGTCGGCGCGATGGATCGCGTCATGCGCGAGCAGGGGCCGGTCGCGCTCCAGTACGGCTCCGGGCAGGGCGTTCCCGCCCTGCGCGAGCAGATCCTGGACGTGATGGCGCTGGAGGGCATCAGCGGCAGTGCCGACGACGTCATCGTGACCACGGGCTCGCAGCACGCGCTGGAGCTGTTCAGCAAGCTCTTCATCGATCCGGGCGATGTCGTCTTGGCCGAGGGGCCGAGCTACGTCACGGCGATGGTCATCTTCCGGTCCTACCAGGCGGAGGTCGACCACGTCCCGATGGACGAGCACGGACTGATCCCGCAGGCGCTGCGCGAGCACATCGCACGGCTGAAGGCCGCTGGGCGCCGGGTGAAGTTCCTGTACACCGTGCCGACGTTCCACAACCCCGCCGGTGTCACGCTGTCGTGGGAGCGACGGCTCGAGATCCTCGAGATCGCTCGCGAGAACGACATCCTGGTGCTCGAGGACAACCCCTACGGCCTGCTCTACTTCGGTGAGCGTCCGCCGGCGGCGATGCGCTCGGTGGAGAAGGAGGGTGTCGTCTACCTCGGCACCTTCTCGAAGACGCTCGCCCCCGGCTTCCGGGTGGGCTGGGCGCTCGCGCCGCACGCCATCCGCGAGAAGCTCATCCTCGCCAACGAGGCGGCCGTGCTCAGCCCGAGCTCGTTCAGCCAGCTGGTGATCTCGGAGTATCTGCGCGACGCCGACTGGAAGGGCCAGATCGACACCTTCCGCGGTGTGTACCGCGAGCGCAAGGAGGCCATGATCTCCGCGCTGGAGGAGTACCTCCCCGAGCTCAGCTGGACGAACCCGAACGGCGGGTTCTATGTGTGGCTCACGCTGCCCTCGCACCTGGACTCGAAGGCGATGCTGCCGCGCGCCGTGACCGAGCTCGTCGCCTATACGCCGGGCACCGCGTTCTACGGCGACGGCTCGGGAGCCCAGAACATCCGGCTCTCGTTCTGCTATCCCACACCCGAGAACATCCGCGTCGGCATCCGCCGGCTCGCCAACGTCATCAACGGCGAGCAGGACCTGCTGGACACCTTCGCCGGCACCGGCCCGCTCACCGCCCCGCGCGCCAACCGCACCAGCGCCAACCCGCCGACCGACCTGCGCTGAGCGCAAGCAGCACGAGAAAGAGCTGATCATGGCAGAAAACGCCGCCCCCGAGGCCCTCGACATCGTCGTGCTGGCCGGCGGGATCTCGCACGAGCGCGACATCTCCCTCCGCAGCGGCCGCCGGGTCGCCGACGGTCTGAACTCCCTCGGTCACCGCGTGAGCGTGCGGGAGCCAGACGGCTCCCTCCTCGGCTTCCTCACCGAGTCCCGTCCCGACGTCGTCTGGCCGGCGCTGCACGGCGCCAGCGGTGAGGACGGCGCCCTGCGCGCCCTTCTCGAGCTGACCGGCATCCCCTTCGTCGGCTCCCGCACCGACGCCTCGCGCCTCGCCTGGTCCAAGCCGACCGCCAAGGCCATCGTCGCCCGCGCCGGCGTGGCCACCCCCGACTCGGTGACTCTGCCCAAGGAGACCTTCCGCGAGCTCGGCGCCAACAGCGTCCTCTCGACCATTATCGACGGCATCGGCGTACCCGTGGTCGTCAAGCCCGCCCAGGGCGGCTCTGCACAGGGTGTGACGATCGTGACCTCGGCCGAGGAGCTGCCGCGCGCGATGGTCGACGCGTACACCTACTCCGAGGTCGCCCTCATCGAGCGCAAGGTGGAGGGCGTGGAGGTGTCGGTCGCCGTCATCGACACCGGCGACGGCCCGTCCGCGCTGCCGGCCGTCGAGATCGAGCCGGTGGACGGCGCCTACACGTTCGACGCCCGCTACAACGCGGGGGAGACCCGCTTCTACGTGCCCGCCCGCCTCGCGGACTCCGTCGCCGACGCCGTCGCCGCCGCGGCCACCACCGCCCACGAGGCGCTGGGCCTGCGCCACCTCTCCCGTATCGACCTCATCGTCGACGCGGCCGGCGTGCCCTGGTTCCTCGAGGCGAACGTACTCCCCGGGCTGACGGAGACGTCGATCATGCCCCAGGCCATCGCCGCCTCGGGGCGGGACCTGGGGGACGTTTACGCGGCCCTCGCGGTGGCGGCCATCGAGGAGCGGTAGGGGAGGGGCCGGGGCGCTGCCGGTTGTGGTGGTGCGGGTTGTCCACGCGGCGCGGGTGACGTCGATAGATCGCGGTTTGGCTGCTTGTCCGGCGATGTCGGTGTGCTCAGACAGTCGCGGTCGCACTGCCGATGGTGCGGCGCGGGAGGGGCACCGCCGGCCACGGAGGACGCGCGCAGGAACCTCCGGCCGCTGGGTGCGCCGGCCGCTGGGTGCGCGGGCCGCGAAATGGCATGGCCGGTCGCGAAATGGCATGGCCGGTCGCGGTGGCCCCGCCAGTCGCGTGGCCCCGCCGGAACCCATGGCGCCTGCGGTCTCCGCGGTCCGCCGCTGTCTGCCGCGACGCCCGCCGTCGTCAGCTGTAGCTGGGCTGACCGATCTCGTCGAGGATCCGATTGAGGTCCTGAATCGTCGCGAAATCCACGACGATCTGGCCTTTTCGTGCTCCGAGAGAGATCTTCACCCGCGTGTTGAGGCGGTCGCCGAGCTTCTCGGCGATCTCGTCGAGGTGTCCGCGGTGCTTGCCGGGCGTGGCCTTCGAGCGGACCGGCTTCGGCTCCTTGGAGGCGACCGCTTCAGCCGCGCGGACGGAGAGATCCTCGTTGACGATCTTGTCCGCGAGCTTCACCATCGCCTCGTCGTCGTCACCGAGGGACAGGATCGCACGAGCGTGCCCGGCGCTCAGCACACCGGCTGCGACGCGGGACTGCACGGGGGCGGGCAGCTTGAGCAGCCGGATCGTGTTCGTGATCTGCGGCCGCGATCGTCCGATCCGGTTGGCGAGCTCCTCCTGGGTGATCCCGAAGTCGGCCAGGAGCTGCTGGTAGGCCGACGCCTCTTCCAGCGGGTTCAGCTGAGAGCGGTGGAGGTTCTCGAGCAGGGCATCGCGGAGCATCGCATCATCCGCAGTGTCCTTGACGACCGCCGGGATGTTCGCCAGCCCGAGCTCCTTGGACGCCCGTAGTCGGCGCTCGCCCATGATCAGCTCGTACTTGTCGGTCTTGCCCGCGAGGGGCCGAACGACGACCGGCTGAAGCACTCCCACCTCGCGGATGCTCGCGACGAGCTCGGCCAGCGCATCGGGGTCGAACTCCGTGCGCGGCTGCACCGGGTTCGGGACGATGTCCTCGGGGGAGAGGTACGCGAGGCGCGCGCCCGGCACGGCGACAAGGTCGTCGGCGGGTGCCGCGTTGGAGTCGGGGAAGAAGACGTCGACGGGACGCGACGCCTGGTCGGACGTGGGGATGAGGGCGCCGATGCCGCGGCCCAGTCCGGTGCGCTTCGCTGCCATTACCGTGGTACTCCTCTTCGTGCGATTTCCGCGGCCGCCTCCAGGTACGAGAGGGAGCCGGACGAGTTGGCGTCGTAGCTGATGACGCTCTGACCGTAGCTGGGCGCCTCCGAGATGCGCACCGAGCGGGGGATGATGGTGTCGAGCACCTCGTTGGGGAAGTGGTCACGCACGTCCGCCGCCACCTGGTGCGCGAGATTCGTGCGCGAGTCGTACATCGTCAGCAGGATCGTCGACACCCGAAGCTTCGGGTTCAGGTGGCGCTCGATGAGCTGGATGTTCTTCAGGAGCTGGCTCAGGCCCTCGAGCGCGTAGTACTCGCACTGGATCGGGATGAGCACCTCCGTCGCCGCAACGAAGGCGTTGATCGTCAGGAGGCCGAGCGACGGCGGGCAGTCGATCAGGACGTAGTCGATGTCGTATTCGTCCAGGAACCGCCGCAGCGCGCGCTCCAGCCGCTGCTCGCGGGCAACCATCGAGACCAACTCGATCTCCGCGCCCGCGAGGTCGATGGTGGCGGGGATCACGAAGAGTCCGTCGAACTCGGGGCTCTTCTGGATGACCTCCTCGAGCTCCTTGTCGTTCACGATCACGTCGTAGACGCTCGGGGTGCCCTCGCGGTGCTCCACACTCAGCGCGGTCGACGCATTTCCCTGCGGGTCGAGGTCGATGACCAGCACCCGTGCGCCCGACTTCGCGAGCGCCGCGGACAGATTCACCACGGTCGTCGTCTTGCCGACGCCACCCTTCTGGTTCGAGATCGTGAAGACCCGAGTCCTCGAGGGCAGCGGAAGGGTTGTCGCCGCGATTGCCTGCCTCCTCCGCGCCAGGTCCTCGATCTCACGGGCCAGGGGAGTCGATTCATCGAAGGCGGGCGTCTCCACCTCGATGGACGGATCCTGATCCGGTTGTTTCACGTGAAACCTCGTCGCTCGATCTGGTGCGCCGCACCGGTCTTGTCGGGATAACGCGCCGCCAGCGCGCCACCCGTCAACTCTAGCTTGCCTATCTGACCCTAGGCGCGGCAGGACAGCATTGGCGGAATGCCGCGCGGAGCCATCGGGCAGCCGCGCAGCACCATCGAGCAGCCGCGCAGCACCATCGAGCAGCAGCGGACTGACGCGAACAGGAAGCGCACCCGCGCCATCGGGCAGAACCGCGGCGCCATCGGGCAGAACCGCGGCGCCATCGCGCGGAACCGCGGCGCCCACGCGCATGGCAGCGGCGCCAACAGGCAGCGGACCCGCGCCAACAGGCAGCGGACCCGCGCCAACGGGCAGCGCACGCGTCCGAACGGGCACGCGCAGCTGCGAACGGGCAGCGGATGAGTGCGAAAGAGCAGCGCACGAGTCCAACAGGCAGCGCAAGGCACCATCGGGCAGCAGCGCGGCGCCGACAAGCAGAAGACCGGCGCCAACAGGCAGTAACCCGGCGCCGACAGACGGCAGGCCGGCCACCAACGGAAGGCGCGCCCGACCAACACACAGCAGCCCGCGCGCCATCGCCGGTCGGCGACGGGCTGGCACAAGCGTGCCGTAGTCAGTGAGCCAGTGGCGTCGGGTCACTGGTGGCAAACGAACGACGCGTGAGCCAGCCACGGCGACCCGGTTCTGGTTGCGCCGTGGGGCTGCGGTCGCGGCGCCAGCGGACGAGATGAGGGCGGTATCGAGAGCGGAGGAGCGCGGGCAGAGCAGAGAGATGGTAATTGGGAGAGAGGAAGGGGTACGGGACTCGACGGGCCGAGCCACGGCGTGAGCGGGAGGCCCGACTTGGGCGCATAGGCACCCTCAAGGGCGTGACCGTGGACCAGCGCGCGCGACGAGTGAGCAGCGTAAACATGTGGAGCTGGCCGAGTGTATGCCTGCGGCCATCGGGGGAAGTGGCCACAGAGGCACGCAGCTCCTTAGTCAGGCTGTGGGATTGGAAGCCCTGGCGGCGAGTGGGTAGCGACGCGACAAGAGCCCGCGGCGGATCGCGCAAGAGCAAGCAGACTCCACCCCGGGGGGATGCGCGCGTAGCGGGAGGCCACCACGGTGCGCACCGGGGGATGATGCATGCGCTGCCACAACGATCGCTTTCGCCACACTGTTTCACGTGAAACGCGGCGCTAGGTTGACGGCGTCGGCGAGGCGATCGACCGTTGGCGATGGCTCCTGTTTCACGTGAAACGGTGTCCCTCAGCGTACGGATCTGCTGTGCTGCCCCAGCGACGTTAGGCGATGCGGATCGGAGCACTTGCTTGACGCGCGTGCCAAGCCCAGGTCAGGCTGGTCTACCCATGCGTAAAGTGGTCTCGGCGTCACGTCGGTTGGTGTCGGTGTGCGGGAAGTCCCTTGCGCGGCTTTTGGCGCGATGCGGTCCGCGATGGGGCAACGCGACTCATTGAGGCCAGACCGCGCGCGGATTTGAGAGGCCGCTGGTCAGCAACGGCCGACACCCATGTTTCACGTGAAACCGGTAGGTGCGACGCTGGGGGAGTGGCCTCGCTGCACCGCCACAAGGATCGCTCTCGCCGCGTTTCACGTGAAACGCGGCGCGAGACTGGCGGCGTCGGCGAGGCGATTGACTGTTGGCCCTCACTCCTGTTTCACGTGAGACGGTGGCCCTCAGCGTAGGGAGTTCGTCACCGACGAGGACACTCGTGGTCCGAGTTCCGGCGCCGTTGGGACCTCGAAAGCCAATGGGCGATGCGTTCGCTATGTTGGCAGATCGACGGGGCTACGCACCGCTATGGCTGAACACCATGGAACCCACATTCACCATTCGTCTGTGTTGCGAACCTCGGAGTTCGTGCTGATCTTCACCTCTAGCCCAACAGACCCGTCACAATCGTTCGTCGCAGGCGAGCTGCCCTATAGTCATCCGGCAGCCGGCGGGCAGAGCTCTCAACCGACCGTCAATCCATACATCGAGCGCGATCGAGCTTGGTGGGGTCGCGATATAGGTAGAACGACTCCGCCTTGGTCAGGGGGAAAAGTTCGACCCGCGACCTGTCTCGAGATACCACGTGGGCGCTCGCCTCCACCATCGTTCCGAGGCCCAATCGGAGCCACCCTTGGACACGCATGCGACCGGACTCTAAGCGCGTGTGGACCGGGCTTTACTGCGTGGCGCTCCTTGCGGCAGTTCGCGCCCCGACCATCGACGATCCGGCCCATCACGGCACAAGGTTGCATGCCAGCCGTGGCCATCTCTGACGATCGCTGTCGACGCCGACTCCACTGGTCATCGTCGAGCGCGCCAGAGGGTGGGAGCGAAGTGATGTCGTTTCCCGGGTGCGCGGGGCCCGATATATCTGCCGCCTCTCATTCCGGGACGGCCCGAGTCTCTCTGTGAAGGTCGCCCCGATCCATCTCGTGGTGTCGACGAGTTAGTGGGGGCAGAGCGTTTCGGCAAGCGCTGACCCTCGGGCTACCCCCGCAGATCGCGAAGCGTCGCGCCGATCCCCTTCTGACAGGTCATCATCAGGTGCCCGCGAGAAGCGCCCTGCACCGCGCGCCTCCCTCTCCCTTTGGTAGACACTCTCGCGATCCACCCTGAGGAGACCGCACTCGGGACACTTGGAACAACCCAGCCAGACCCGGGGAGTGGTCGAAGCCAAATGTCGAGCCGATACAAACCTGTCCATGAACCGTGCCACTACTCCACTAGCCGTCGTCGACCATGGGCGCACCTGTAGCGCCGTAACGACAGCCGTCCGCCGACCCGAGCCGGATACGAAGTGCGCGAACAGAACCAAGGAGCATACCCGCGGCGTCCACAGAAAAGGTCGCGGTGTAACAGCGGCGTTCGAAGTCGCGTCCTGCCGCCGGGCACCAAAACGGCCACCGGCAGAACAAACACCGACCACCGAGTCCGAATCAGAAGGCTTGGCCGGCCGGGTGAACAGAACGCAACGGCACCAATCGCACGCCCCTTGCGCGCAAGAGCACGCAAAACGCCCGATTTTGCAGCGATCAGACCTCGGGAATTGCCCCGCAGAATCGCTCCCACAGCACTGAAGCACCCCACTCCAGCGCTGTCAGAGCGATCCTAAGGCCGCGTCGACCAACTCGGCCGGCTCAGAATTCGGCGCCCGAACGACCTGAAATCGGTCAGATGACCCCGCCTCAGCGCACCGACGCCCGAATGACCCGGGTCACCTCATCGAGGACACTCTCGCCGAGCGTCTCGACCACGATGTCGTGGACCTTGTACTTGCGGATCTCCTTGGTCGCGGCGTCCACCTCGGCCTGGGCTCCGGCGCCCTTCATGAGTACCAGCTCGCCACCGTCGCGGAGGAGGGGGGCGGTGAGGGGGAGGAGCTTGCGGAAGGCGCTGACGGCGCGGGCCGTGACCTGGTCGAGCCGGTGCGGGAGTTTGGCTTCTTCGGCGCGGGCGCGGAGCACTGTGACGTTGTCGAGGCCGAGTTCGGCGACCTGCTCGTTGAGCCAGGCGATGCGGCGCTCCATGGGCTCGATCAGGACGAACGACACGTCGGGGCGCGCGATCGCGAGGACGAGCCCGGGGAGGCCGGCGCCGCTGCCGATGTCGCCGACGGTGCCGGGGCGAAGGAGCGGGGCGACGATCGCGCAGTTCAGGATGTGGCGCGACCAGAGGCGGGGGAGTTCGAGTGGGCCGATCAGTCCGCGCTCTTCGCCCTGGACGGCGAGGTTCGCCGTGAAGGCGCGGGCGACCTCCAGTCGGTCGCCGAAAAGGGCGGCCGCGGCTGCCGGCTCGGTTTCGAGGGAGTCGGTCACGGTTTCACGTGGAACTAGGCGGCGGTGATGACCGTGTGACGGTCGCGGCCCTCGCCGCGCGAGTTCGAGACGAAGCCGCGCTCGGAGACGATGTCGTGCACGAGCTTGCGCTCGTAGGAGGACATCGGCGGAAGAGCAGCCTCAGCGGCTCCCTCTTCGATGCGGGCCACGGCGCGCGCGACCAGCTCGGCGAGCTCGGCCTGGCGGGCGTTGCGGGAGCCGGCGATGTCCAGGATGAGACGGGAGAATCCGCCGGTCTGGTTCTGCACCGCGAGCCGCGTCAGCTCCTGCAGCGCGGCCACGGTGTCCGGCTTCGCGAGAAGCTGGAGGTTGGTGCCATCCTCCGCGTTGACCGAGATGTATGCACGACCATTGCGGGTGTCGATGTCGATGTCGCCGTCGATGTCGGCGATGTCGAGGAGCTCCTCGATGTAGTCCGCGGCGATGTCGCCCTCACGCTCGAGGTCCGCAGCCGAGGGAGCGGACGCGCCGGACGCGGCAGACGAACCCGAAGCGGTCGTCACGTCGGCACCCTCGAGCTCGTCGTCGCGAGTCTCGTCGGCGGGGGAGGAGCTGGTCTCGGTCTGCACGTCGGTCATGGCTGTCCCTACTTCTTTCCGGCCTGCTTCTTGGCGCGGTTCTTGCTCACGGGCTGCAAACGCTGCGTGGTGACGGGCTTCTGCGGCGCAGACTCCTCGACCGTCAGGACGACGGAGCCGTCCTGCTGCACGAGCTTGCCCTTCTTCGCGAGGCGGGCCTCACGGGCCTTCGCGGCGTCCGAACCGGGGGTCGGCATGTTGCGGATGACGAGGAACTGCTGACCCATGGTCCACAGGTTCGAGGTCAGCCAGTAGAACATGACGCCGAGCGGGAACGCGAAGCCCGAGAAGAGGAAGACGAAGGGGAGCAGGTAGAGCAGGATGCGCTGCTGCTTGAACTGCGGGCTCGCCTTGGTCTCCGGCGACATGTTCTTGGAGACGATCTGCAGCTGGGTGAGGAACTGCGATCCCGTCATCAGCACGACCATCACGGCCGCGATCACCATGACGGCGACCTGCGGCGGGTTGGCGTTCATGGCGCCCTGGAAGCTCTGGTGCAGGGGGGCGACACCGAACAGTGTCGCGTTGCCGAACTGCTTCGCGAGCTCCGGGTTCAGCGGGCCCACGCCGGCATGCCCGCCCTGGGCGCCGTTCAGCACCTGGAACAGCGCGAAGAACACGGGCATCTGCAGCAGCAGCGGGAGGCAGGAGCTGAGCGGGTTCGTGCCCGTCTTCTTGTACAGCTCCATGGTCTCGCGGGACATGGCCTCGCGCGAGAACTGGTCCTTCTTGCCCTTGTACTTGTCCTGGATCTTCTTGAGCTGCGGGGCGATCTCGAGCATGCGCCGCTGGTTCTTGATCTGGCGGACGAAGATCGGGATGAGCGCGGCGCGGACCACGACGGTCAGGCCGACGATGGACAGGACCCAGGTCAGACCCGCGGCGGGGTCGAGGCCGATCTGCGAGAACACCCAGTGGAAGGCGACGAGGATCAGCTCCACGACCCATTTGATGGGCCAGAGGATGGTACCGATGATGTCCATGAGGTGTGGTTAGGCCCTTCCGTGCCCGAGGACGCTGTCCTGGCTGAAAACTCTGTCGCTGCCGCCGGCCACGACGAAACCGAACGGGGTGACGCGATACCGCTGCCGCTTCTTCGCGGGGACGTCGTCGACCCCTCCCGCCGCCCAGGGGTGGCAGCGGGCGATGCGGCGCAGGCCCAGCGCGCTCCCGACTATGACGCCGTGCTGCTGGATGGCCTGCAGCGCGTAGGAGGAGCACGACGGGTAGTACCGGCACACGTCTCCATAGAGCGGGGAGATCACCGCCCGGTATGCCCGGAGGATCAGCACAGCCACGTTCCGCGGAACGAGCAGGACTGCGGTGATCGCGGCGTACATGGACGGACAGTGCCCTTATCTGGTGGAACTACGACGAACGTAGCGGCTGACGGCTCGGGTGACCTCTTCGTGCAGGGTAGCCCACCGGGCCTCCGCAGAAGCTGGCAATGCTCTGATCACGATGTCGACTCCACCCACCGAATCGGCGGACTCGCGGAGCGTCGGGACCAGCTCGTAGGCCGCCGCCTTCAGGCGGCGCCGCACGAGGTTGCGGCGCACGGCGTTGCCGACCGTCTTGCTCACGATAAAGCCGAATCGCACCACGTCGGGGTCGGGGTTCCTTCGGACGTACGCGATGGTGTTCTCGCTCGTGAAGCGAGCACCCTTGCGCACCGTCGCCCGGTAGTCCGCCCCCCGCGTGATGCGATTGGCCTTCGCGAGCACCGCGGGACTAAGCCGAGAGCTTCTCGCGGCCCTTGGCGCGACGAGCGGAAAGGATGGCGCGGCCGGCACGCGTACGCATGCGGAGGCGGAAGCCGTGGGTCTTGGCGCGCTTGCGGTTGTTCGGCTGGAACGTTCTCTTGCTCATAATCTCTATCTCCGTCGTGGTCTCTTCACAGGCCGGTGCTGATGGATGTACCCAGCACGGGGAGGCCAGAAAAGTTTCAGGGCAGCCGAAACGGCTGAAGTCAACTGATTAAAACTACGGCCTATAGAGGACCGAGGTCAAACCGATCGACTCAAATCCACTGATTATGCACGGGATTGGCAGGATCGATCGCGAAGGCGCGCCGCGTGTCCCGACGTATTCCGGCAGCCGAATTTGATCCACATCCTGTGGACAAGTTAGCGTGAGGGCGAAAGTTATCCCCAGCCCATCCCAAAAAAGGCCGGAGATCGCTACGGTATTGCACACACAGCGGTGGATAACTCTGTGAATACCCATCGGCGGCCACCCTGCCGCCAGCCTGACTCGAGTCATCCGGGGGAGAACCGGAGGATGACTCGTCTCCGTCGGGTGACGGCATCCACATGAAAGCGAAGACGGGGAACGATGGCAGGCGGCGAAGAGTCCATTTCTGCGGCATGGCAGTCCGTGCTGGGAAAGCTGGAGACGGACGATCGCATCACCCCGCAGCTGTACGGATTCCTCAGCCTGGTCGAGCCGAAGGGCATCATGGCCGGCACCTTCTATCTGGAGGTTCCCAACGAGTTCACCCGCGGGATGATCGAGCAGCGCAGCCGCGTCCCCCTCCTCAGCGCGATCGGTTCGCTCGACGAGGCCCTCGAGGTCAACACCTTCGCCATCGTCGTGAACCCGGAGATCCAGCAGGAGACCATGGCCGGCCCCGCAGAGCCGGAGCCCGCCCCCTATCTCGAGGCCTCCGCCTCCCCGATGGTGTCGCCTCCGACCGAGATCACCGCGCCCCCGCGCAACGGCGACACCCGCCTCAACTCCAAGTACTCCTTCGACAACTTCGTCATCGGCCAGTCCAACCGCTTCGCCCACGCGGCCGCCGTCGCCGTCGCCGAGGCGCCGGCCAAGGCGTACAACCCCCTCTTCATCTACGGCGACTCGGGCCTCGGCAAGACCCACCTCCTCCACGCCATCGGCCACTACGCGATGAGCCTCTATCCGGGCATCCGCGTGCGGTACGTCTCGAGCGAGGAGTTCACGAACGACTTCATCAACTCGATCGCCAACAACCGCGGCTCCTCCTTCCAGGCGCGCTACCGCAACATCGACATCCTGCTGATCGACGACATCCAGTTCCTCCAGCGTGCGGTCGAGACGCAGGAGGCGTTCTTCCACACCTTCAACACGCTGCACGACCACAACAAGCAGGTGGTCATCACCAGCGACCTGCCGCCCAAGCACCTGACGGGGTTCGAGGACCGGATGCGCTCGCGCTTCGAGTGGGGCCTGATCACCGACGTCCAGGTGCCCGACCTCGAGACCCGCATCGCGATCCTGCGCAAGAAGGCGCAGAGCGAGAAGATCCAGGTGCCGGACGACATCCTCGAGTTCATGGCCTCGAAGGTGTCGAGCAACATCCGCGAGCTGGAGGGGACGCTCATCCGCGTCACGGCGTTCGCGAGCCTCAACCGCACGCCGGTCGACATGCCGCTCGTGCAGACCGTGCTGAAGGACCTGATCACCCTCGACGACGACAACGTGATCGCGCCGACCGACATCATCACCAACACCGCCGAGTACTTCAAGCTCAGCGTCGACGACCTCTACGGCTCCAGCCGCTCGCAGGCCGTGGCCACCGCGCGTCAGATCGCGATGTATCTGTGCCGCGAGCTGACGAACCTCTCGCTCCCCAAGATCGGGCAGCTCTTCGGCGGCCGCGACCACACCACCGTGATGTACGCGAACAAGAAGATCAGCGAGCTCATGAAGGAGCGGCGCTCGATCTACAACCAGGTGACCGAGCTCACCAGCCGGATCAAGCAGAACCACCGCTACGGCAAGTAGCGCGCCGGCGCCATCCGCGCCCGCCACGCCGGGGTCTCCGCAGGAAGTTATCCACAGATTCATCCCCAGAGTGGGGAGAGATCGTTATTAACACGTGTGGATAACTTGTGGAGAAGTTCCGGAAAGTCCGCCGATTAATGGGGACGAAGGAGCGGGGGCTGTGAAAACGGCTTCGGAACGGCTTCGGCCGTCGGCCTTCTGAACAGGCGCATTCCTCACGTCATCAACAGGGGAACGGGCCGCGGATCCCAGTGATTTCCTGCCATCAACAGAGTTATCCACATTATCCACAGCGGTTAACACGATTAATGATTAACTCTTCTCAGTTAAAGGCGGCCGACAACCTCAAGCGCTCGATCGAATGACAACTTCTCGCGCTGAAGCCAAGCGCTAGGATTCTTTCGATCCATATCCGTGAGCTGGCAGGGGTGTCTTCGTGAAGTTCCAAGCAAACCGGGATGTCTTCAGCGAGGCCGTCTCCTTCGCCGTGAAGCTCCTCCCGCAGCGGACGACACTGCCGATCCTGAG
Source organism: Actinomycetes bacterium (assembly GCA_023390155.1). Lineage (GTDB taxonomy): Bacteria > Actinomycetota > Actinomycetes > Actinomycetales > Microbacteriaceae > Leifsonia. The sequence goes on from JAEWDJ010000217.1 coordinate 15,786, forward strand.
CGGCGTCCTCATCGAGACCACCGACACCGGACTCCAGCTCTCGTCCTTCGACTACGAGGTCTCGGCCCAGACCGAGATCCCCGCAGAGGTGGAGGAGCCCGGCCGCGTCCTCGTCTCGGGTCGTCTGCTCGCCGAGATCGCGGCCAAGCTGCCGAACGCCCCGGTGCAGTTCTCCACGGACGAGTCCAAGATCACCGTCCGCGCCGGATCAGCCAACTTCACCCTCCTCTCCATGCCGGTCGAGGAATACCCGAGCATCCCGCAGGTCAGCGGTGAGGCCGGGCTCGTCCCTGCCGAGGAGTTCGCCGAGGCCGTCGCGCAGGTCGGCGTCGCCGCATCCCGTGACGACGTCACCCCCGTCATCACCGGCGTGCAGCTCGAGGTCGGCGACAACACGCTCGGCCTCGTCGCCACCGACCGCTACCGCGTCGCCATCCGGCAGATCGACTGGGACAACGGCACGACGTCGGGCGAGGCGCAGACCGCGCTCGTCCCGGCGCGCACCCTCACCGAGATCGGCAAGACCTTCGGCCACAGCGGTACCGTCTCGGTCTCCATCACGAACCGCGACGACCGCGAGCTCATCGCGTTCACCGCGGACAAGAAGACCGTGACGTCGCTCCTGATCAAGGGCAACTTCCCGCCGGTGCGCCGGCTGTTCCCCGAGCAGGTCGACAACTACGCGGTGCTCAACACCGCAGAGCTCATCGAGGCGACGCGCCGCGTCGCCCTCGTCCTCGAGCGCGAGGCCGCGCTCCGCTACACCTTCACCGCCGACGGACTGACGCTCGAAGCGATCGGATCCGAGCAGGCTCAAGCATCCGAGAGCATCGACGCTCTCCTCACAGGCCAGGAGACCGTGGTTTCGTTGAAGCCGCAGTTCCTGCTCGATGGTCTCGGTGCCGTGCACTCCGAATTCGTGCGCATCTCCTTCACCAAGACCGAGAACCCCAACAAACCGGGACCTGTGCTCATCACGAGCCAGACCTCGAAGGATCAGGCCGGCTCGGACTCGTACAAGTACCTGCTGCAGCCCAACCTGCTCCTGCGCTAGGTCCGGTCCCGCTCCACGAGAGAAGAAGGACAATCATGCACATCGGCCTCATCGGTCTCGGACGCATGGGCAACAACATGCGCGCCCGTCTCGAGAAGAACGGAATCGAGGTCACCGGCTACGACACCAACCCCGAGGTGTCGGACGTCGCCACCCTGGCCGACCTGGTCGCCGCGCTCCCCGCGCCGCGCACCATCTGGGTCATGGTCCCGGCGGGCCAGATCACCGACTCCGTCATCACCGACCTGGAGCCCCTCCTCGAGAAGGGCGACCTCGTCATCGACGGCGGCAACTCCCGTTTCACCGAGGACTTCAAGCACGCCGAGCTGCTCGCCCCGAAGGGCGTGGACTTCATGGACGCCGGCGTCTCCGGCGGCATCTGGGGCCTCGAGAACGGCTACGGCCTGATGGTCGGCGGCTCCAAGGAGCAGGTCGAGCGCGTCATGCCCGTCTTCGACGCGCTGCGCCCGGAGGGTCCGCGCGAGGAGGGCTTCGTCCACGTGGGCGACGTCGGCGCCGGTCACTACGCCAAGATGGTGCACAACGGCATCGAGTACGCGCTCATGCAGGCGTACGCCGAGGGCTACGAGCTCCTCGACACGCGCAAGGACATCATCCACGACGTCACCGGCACGTTCAAGGCGTGGCAGCGCGGGACCGTCGTGCGCTCCTGGCTGCTCGACCTGCTGGTCCGCGCGCTCGAGCAGGACCCGGAGTTCGAGCACATCGAGGGCTACGTGCAGGACTCGGGCGAGGGTCGCTGGACCGTGGAGGAGGCGCTCAACAACGCCGTCCCCGTGCCGACGATCAGCGCCTCGATCTTCGCCCGCTTCGTCTCGCGCCAGGAGGACTCTCCCGCGATGAAGGCCGTCGCCGCTCTGCGGAACCAGTTCGGCGGTCACGCGGTGAAGGCCGTCGACTGACGAGCTAACCCTCTGTGCGAGTTACACATCTCTCCCTGACCGACTTCCGCAACTATCGCACTGCGGAGGTGCCGTTCGCGGCCGGCGCGAATCTGTTCGTCGGCCGCAACGGCCAGGGGAAGACCAACCTGGTCGAGTCGCTCGGCTACCTGAGCACCCTCGGGTCGCATCGGGTGTCGAGCGACCAGGCCATGATCCGGGCGGGGACGGACTCCGCGATCGTCCGCTCCCGGATCCAGCACGAGGGGCGCGAGCTCCTCGTGGAGGTGCAGCTCAACCGCGGGACGCCGAACCGGGCGCAGGTGAACCGCGCGGCGATCAAGCCGCGCGAGCTGCCGCGGTACTTCTCGAGCGTGCTCTTCGCCCCGGAGGATCTGGCGCTCGTCCGGGGCGAGCCCGGCATCCGCCGGCGGTTCCTCGACCAGCTCCTGATCCAGCGCAACCCGCGCTTCGCCGCGGTGATCGGCGACTACGAGCGCGTGCTCAAGCAGCGCAACACCCTCCTGAAGTCGGCGCGCGCGCAGCGCATCAAGGCCGATCAGCTCGGGACCCTCGACATCTGGGATGACCGGCTGGTCGCGCTCGGCTCCGAGCTGATCGACGCGCGGCTCGACCTGGTGGCGCGGCTGAGCGATCCGCTCGTCGCGGCGTACCGTTCGGTGGCCGGCGACAACCACCACCCGCGTCTCCTCCCGCAGCTGACCATCCGCGGCGCGCGGGTGGAGGACGATGAGGAGGAGGACGCCGGAACTGTAACCGATTCATCCGGTGTCTCCACGGCGGAGCTGTTCCGCCAGGCCCTCGCGGCCGTTCGGCCGAAGGAGCTGGAGCGTGGCCTGACCCTCATCGGCCCGCACCGCGACGACGTGCTGTTCGAGCTCAACGGACTGCCGGCCAAGGGATACGCGAGCCACGGGGAGTCGTGGTCGTTCGCCCTCGCTCTGAAGCTCGCCTCGGCGGAACTCCTGCGGCACGAGTCGAGCACCGGCGATCCCGTGCTCATCCTCGACGATGTGTTCGCCGAGCTCGACCAGGCACGTCGCCGGATGCTTGCAACCGCCGTAGCCGGTTACGAGCAGGTGCTCATCACCGCAGCGGTCTTCGATGACGTCCCGCCCGAGCTCGCCGCCCACACCGTGCGGATCGAGGCGGGGGCGGTGGTGGAGGCGACCGATGCCTGAGCGCACGGGTCGGCCGGCGGCCGGCGGAACCGGATCCCCGAGTGAGGCGACGACCGTGTACCTCCGCATGAAGGAGCTCTTCACCGGCACGCCTTCCCGCAGCCGGCGCACGAAGGTGCGGCAGGACGAGGTCGGCGGGAGCAAGCCGTTCGGCGCCGGGCGCGACCCGCGCGGGCTCGGCGACGTGGTCGACGCGCTGGCCGCGCAGCTCGGCTGGACCTCCGCGCTCGCACAGTCCGACCTCCTGGAGGGATGGCGCGAGCTGGCCGGCGAGGAGACCGCGAAGCACGCCATCCCGGACGCGATCACCGACGGCGTGCTGGTGGTGCGCTGCGAGTCGACGGCCTGGGCGACCCAGCTGCGGATGATGCGATCGGAGCTGCTCGTCCGCATCGGCGAGCGGTTCCCCGAGGCGGACATCCAGTCGATCCGGTTCCAGGGCCCGGACGCCCCCTCCTGGAAACGCGGTCCCAGGTCGATTCCAGGGCGGGGTCCACGCGATACTTACGGCTGAGTGCACAAAAGAGGTAGCCGGAGCGAAGAAAACGCGTCAGAAGGGCATTTTCCGCCATTTCCCCATCCTGCGCTTGGTAGAATGGAGAGTCACTGTTGAGTGCGGTCAGGAGCCTAATTTCATATGACGATGGAACCGAACGGGGCCGAGGCGGAACACGACTACGGCGCGAATGAGATCCAGATCCTCGAGGGTCTCGAAGCCGTCCGCAAGCGACCCGGAATGTACATCGGTTCCACCGGTCCACGGGGTCTGCACCACCTGGTCTACGAGATCGTCGACAACTCGGTCGACGAGGCCCTCGCCGGTCACGCCGACAACATCGAGGTGACGATCCTCCCCGACGGCGCCGTGCGCGTGTACGACAACGGCCGTGGCATCCCGGTCGACGAGCACCCCGTGCAGAAGAAGTCGACCGTGGAGGTCGTGCTCACCATCCTGCACGCCGGCGGCAAGTTCGGCGGCGGTGGTTACGCGGTCTCCGGCGGCCTGCACGGTGTCGGCAGCTCGGTCGTCAACGCGCTCTCGTCGCGGCTCGACGTCGAGGTGCGGCGCCAGGGCTACGCGTGGCGGCAGAGCTACCGCAACGGTGTGCCCGAGGCCCCGCTGGAGCAGGGCGAGGCATCCGACGAGACCGGCACGACGATCACCTTCTGGCCGAGCGCCGAGACCTTCGAGACGATCGTCTTCGACTACGACACCCTGCGCACGCGTTTCCAGCAGATGGCCTTCCTGAACAAGGGTCTGCGGATCGCGCTGACCGACGAGCGCGCGCCCGAGGTCGGCCCGGTCGAGGGCGAGGTCGAGGAGGAGCGCGAGGAGTTCACCGCCCGCAGCGACGTCTTCCTCTACGAGAAGGGCCTCACCGACTACGTCCACTACCTCAACTCCGCCAAGAAGGCCGAGGTCGTGCACGACGAGATCATCTCGTTCGAGTCGGAGGACACCGAGCGCAAGATCGCGCTCGAAGTCGCCATGCAGTGGACGACGAGCTACAACGAGAGCGTCTTCACCTACGCCAACACCATCAACACCCACGAGGGTGGAACCCACGAAGAGGGTTTCCGCGCCGCGCTGACCACGCTGGTCAACCGCTACGCCCGCGAGAAGAACATCCTCAAGGAGAAGGACGACAACCTCTCCGGCGACGACGTGCGCGAGGGCCTGACGGCCGTCATCTCAGTGAAGCTCTCGGAGCCGCAGTTCGAGGGGCAGACCAAGACCAAGCTCGGCAACACCGAGGCGAAGGCGTTCGTGCAGAAGGTCGTCGGCGATCAGCTCGCCGACTGGTTCGACCGCAATCCGAACCAGGCCAAGGAGATCATCCGCAAGGCGCTGCAGGCGGCGACCGCCCGCATCGCCGCCCGCAAGGCGCGCGAGACCGCTCGCCGCAAGGGCCTCCTCGAGAGTGGCGGGATGCCCGGCAAGCTCAAGGACTGCCAGTCGAAGGACCCGACGCTCTCCGAGATCTTCATCGTCGAGGGCGACTCGGCCGGCGGCTCCGCCGTGCAGGGCCGCAACCCGGAGACGCAGGCGATCCTCCCGCTGCGCGGCAAGATCCTGAACGTCGAGAAGGCCCGCCTCGACCGTGCCCTCGGCAACAACGAGGTGCAGGCGATGATCACGGCGTTCGGCGCCGGCATCGGCGAGGACTTCAACCCGGAGAAGGCGCGCTACCACAAGATCGTGCTCATGGCCGACGCCGACGTCGACGGCCAGCACATCACGACGCTGCTGCTGACCCTCCTGTTCCGCTACATGCGCCCGATGATCGAGCTCGGCTACGTGTACCTCGCGCAGCCGCCGCTCTACCGCCTCAAGTGGTCGAACGCCGAGCACGAGTACGTCTACTCCGACCGTGAGCGCGACGCCTACCTGGCCGCCGGCCTCGCCGCCGGCAAGCGCATCCCGAAGGACAACGGCGTGCAGCGCTACAAGGGTCTGGGCGAGATGGACTACAAGGAGCTGTGGGAGACCACCATGAACCCGGAGACGCGCACGCTGCTCCAGGTGACGCTCGACGACGCGGCCGCCGCCGACGAGATCTTCGCCACCCTGATGGGCGAGGACGTCGAGTCGCGCCGCTCGTTCATCCAGAAGAACGCGAAGGACGTGCGTTTCCTTGACATCTGACGAGACCGGCGAGGCCGGGACCCCGGGAGAGAACACTGTGACGGACGAAGAGAACGCCGGCGCCGCCTTCGGCGTCCACGGCAGGATCGACCAGGTCGATCTGCAGTCGGAGATGCAGCGCTCCTACCTCGACTACGCCATGAGCGTCATCATCGGCCGCGCGCTGCCGGAGGTGCGCGACGGCCTGAAGCCGGTGCACCGCCGCGTGATCTACGCGATGTTCGACGGCGGCTATCGCCCGGACAAGGCGTTCTCGAAGTGCGCCCGCGTGGTCGGCGACGTGATGGGCCAGTTCCATCCGCACGGCGACTCGGCGATCTACGACGCGCTCGTGCGCCTCGTGCAGCCGTGGAGCCTGCGCTACCCGCTGGCCCTCGGCCAGGGCAACTTCGGCTCGCCGGGCACCGACGGGGCCGCGGCCCCGCGGTACACCGCGACCAAGATGGCGCCGCTCGCCCTCGAGATGGTCCGCGACATCGACGAGGAGACCGTCGACTTCCAGGACAACTACGACGGTCGCACGCAGGAGCCGTCGGTCCTCCCGAGCCGCTTCCCGAACCTGCTGGTCAACGGCTCGGTCGGCATCGCGGTAGGCATGGCCACCAACATCCCGCCGCACAACCTCCGCGAGGTCGCGGACGGCGCGCTGTGGCATCTGGCCCATCCGGAGGCCTCCCGCGAGGAGCTCCTGGAAGAGCTGATCAAGCGGATCAAGGGACCGGACTTCCCGACCGGCGCGCAGATCCTCGGCGTCAAGGGCATCCAGGACACCTACCGCACCGGCCGCGGCTCCATCACCATGCGCGCCGTCGTCAGCATCGAGGAGATCCAGGGTCGCGTGTGCCTGGTCGTCACCGAGCTGCCGTACCAGGTCAACCCGGACAACCTGGCGATCAAGATCGCCGAGCTCGTGAAGGACGGCAAGGTCGGCGGCATCGCCGACATCCGCGACGAGACCTCGGGCCGCACCGGCCAGCGTCTCGTGATCGTGCTGAAGCGCGACGCGGTCGCGAAGGTCGTGCTCAACAACCTGTACAAGCACACGCAGCTGCAGGAGAACTTCGGCGCCAACATGCTGGCGATCGTGGACAACGTGCCCCGCACGCTCGCGCTCGACGGCTTCATCACCGCCTGGGTCGACCACCAGATCGACGTGATCGTGCGCCGCACGCAGTACCGCCTGCGCAAGGCGGAGGAGCGCGCGCACATCCTGCGCGGATACCTCAAGGCGCTCGACGCGCTGGACGAGGTCATCGCGCTCATCCGCCGGTCGCCGACCGTGGAGGACGCCCGCGAGGGACTAAAGTCGCTCCTCGACGTCGACGACATCCAGGCCGACGCGATCCTGGCGATGCAGCTGCGCCGCCTCGCCGCGCTCGAGCGCCAGAAGATCATCGACGAGCACGACGAGATCGAGCGCCAGATCCTCGACTTCAAGGCGATCCTGGCCGACCCGGTGCGCCAGCGCACGATCGTGAGCGAGGAGCTCACCGAGATCGTCTCGCGCTTCGGCGACGACCGTCGCACCGAGATCATGTTCGGCTTCGACGGCGACATGAGCGTCGAGGACCTCATCCCCGAAGAGGAGATGGTGGTCACCGTCACGCGCGGCGGCTACATCAAGCGCACCCGCAGCGACAACTACCGCCAGCAGCACCGCGGCGGCAAGGGCGTGAAGGGCGCGCAGCTGCGCGGCGAGGACGTGGTCGACCACTTCTTCGTGACCACCACGCACCACTGGCTCCTCTTCTTCACCAACAAGGGACGCGTCTACCGCGCCAAGGCGTACGAGGTGCAGGAGGCCGGCCGCGACGCGAAGGGCCAGCACGTCGCCAACCTGCTCGCGATGCAGCCCGACGAGGAGATCGCCGAGATCCTGGACATCCGGGACTACGAGGCCGCGAAGTACCTCGTGCTCGCGACCCGCGACGGCCTCATCAAGAAGACGGCGCTGAGCGAGTACGACACGAACCGCTCAGGCGGCATCATCGCGATCAAGCTCCGCGAGGAGGACGAGCTCGTCTCGGCCCTGCTCGTCGAGGAGGACTCGGACCTCCTGCTCGTCTCGCGCAAGGGCATGTCGATCCGCTTCACCGCGAGCGACGAGGCGCTGCGACCGATGGGCCGCTCCACCTCGGGCGTGATCGGGATGCACTTCCGCGGCGAGGACTCGCTGCTCGACGCTTCGGTCGTGTCGGACGAGGGCTACGTCTTCGTGGTGACCGAGGGCGGGTACGCGAAGCGCACCTCGGCCGACCAGTACCGCCTCCAGAATCGTGGCGGACTGGGCATCAAGGTGGCCAAGCTGAGCGACGATCGGGGCGATCTCGTGGGCGCTCTGATCGTGGACGAGGACGACGAGGTCTTGGTGGTTCTTGCCAGCGGCAAGGTGGTACGCTCTGCCGTGGCC
>JAEWDJ010000276.1 GCA_023390155.1 Actinomycetes bacterium
CCTCCTCCACCGAGGCGTACTCGCGGGAGTGTGCGGCGCCGAGGGCGGCCAGCATCGAGCGCTGCGCGTCGGAGTCGGTGCCGATGTGACGCGCCTGGAACAGTTCAGTCATGTGCGGGGGTTCGCCTCACTCGCCCGTGAGGGCGGTGTACTCGTCGTAGCTGAGCAGGGTCGGCAGCTCGGTGAAGGAGACCTTCACCAGCCAGCCGTCGCCGAACGGGTCGCTGTTGACCAGCTCGGGCGCGTCGACGACGGCGTCGTTCACCTCGGTGACCGTGCCGTCGACCGGCGCGAACAGCTCGCCGACCGACTTCGTCGACTCGATCTCACCGACGACGCGGCCGGCCGCCACATCGCTGCCGACGGCGGGCAGCTCGACGAACACGACGTCGCCCAGCTTCTCGGCCGCGTAGGCGGTGATGCCCACGGTCGCGACGTCGCCCTCGACGAGCAGCCACTCGTGCTCGGCGGTGTACTGGAGGTCCTGGGGTGCGGCCATGTCAGTGCTTCTTTCTGCTGTAGAAGGGGAGGGCGGTGACGGTCATCGGGAGACGGCTGCCGCGCACGTCGACGTGCAGCTCGGTGCCGGGGCGGGCGAAGCGGGGGGCGACGTAGGCCATGGCGATCGGCACGCCCACGGTCGGCGACAGGGCGCCCGAGGTCACGACGCCGACCTCGGCGTCCGCGCCGTCGACGCCCGGGGCGACGACGGGATAGCCGGCGCGTGCGGCGCGCTTACCCTCCCCCATCAGCCCGACGAGCACGCGGGACTCCGGGTCGGGTCCCTCCTCGCTGGCGGCGCGGCCGACGAAATCGGTGTCCTTCGCGAGGTTCACGACGCGGCCGAGGCCCGCCGACGCCGGCATGGTGTCGCGGCCGAGCTCGTGGCCGTAGAGGGGCATGCCCGCCTCCAGGCGCAGGGTGTCGCGGCTGGCGAGGCCGGCGGGCACGAGCCCCTGCTCGGCTCCGGCCTCCAGCAGGGCGTCCCAGAGCGTGCGCGCCTCGTCGGGAGCGAGGTACAGCTCGAACCCGTCCTCGCCGGTGTATCCGGTGCGGGCGATGAGCACCTGGTGGGACTCGAACTCGGCGGGGACGCTCCAGTAGTACTTGAGGCCGGCGATGCGCTCGGCGACGTCGTCGCCCTCGATGTGGAAGCCCGGGGTGGCGAGGAGGATGGAGAGGCTGGCCGGCCCCTGCACGGCGATCAGCGCGATGTCGTCGCTCTCGTCGAAGACCTCGACGTCGAACGGCGCGGTGCGGTCCCGCAGCTCCTCGGCGACGACTTCGCGGTTGCCGGCGTTGGCGACGACCATGTAGCGGTCCTCGCCGGTGCGGTACACGACGAGGTCGTCGATGATGCCGCCGCCGCGCGAGAGCAGGAGGGAGTACTTGGCCTGGTCGACGGCGAGGGCCGAGAGCTTGCCCGCAAGCGCGTAGTCGAGGGCCACCCCGGCCTCCGGGCCGATGAGGACGATCTCGCCCATGTGCGAGAGGTCGAACAGGCCGGCGGCGGTGCGCACGGCGTGGTGCTCGGCCAGGTCGCTCGAGTAGCGCACGGGCATCTGCCAGCCCGCGAAGTCCGTGAACGACGCGCCGGCGGCGGCGTGGGCGTCGTGGAGGGGGGACGTGCGTCCGCCCTGCGGGGGCTGGCTGTCCTGCGAGGTCATGAGTTCTCCGATCGCCGGCCGTCGGCCGGGGGTGGCGGAGCGGTCGCCCGCTCCGGGAAGAACTCCCCCTCTGTCATCCGGCCTGAGAGTTTCACCGGCGGCGCCGCGGCGTCGTCCGATTTTCACCTTGGGCGAGGGCGGCGTGCGCCGTCCTGCTTTTCAGAGTGGCCAGTCCGATGCGGTACGCGTACCTGAGAGATTGTCGGGGAGGATTGCTCCTTCGGTGTCGCCCGCTCACGCGCGCGACTCTCCCGCATCGACCTCGTCGGCCCTGTGTTCAGTTAGATCGGGAGTCAGCATAACGGAGTCCGCGGCGCGGCGCGCGCCCGGCGGCGCGGATGGATCGTCGAGGGATCTCCGTCACCGCCCGTTCACCTCCGGTTGGCGTTCTGGTCGCGATGACACTAAGATGGGTCACGTTAGAGTCACATTGACTTTTAGTAGCTTATCCACCCGGGAGCGGCCATGACGGCGGACAGCACGAGAGCGAGCGCGATCCTCGCCGTCTCGACGGTGATCTTCGCCCTCCGCAAGGACGACGAGACCGGCGGCCGGCCGCAGGTCTGGCTGCCGCTCGTCCGGCGCATCCGGGAGCCCTTCGAGGGGCGGTGGGCGCTCCCCGGCGGGCCGCTGCGCGGCGAGGAGGACCTGGCCTACGCCGCCGCGCGCACCCTCAACGACACCACCGGGCTGACGCCGCGCTACCTGGAGCAGCTGTACGCCTTCGGCGACACGTCCCGCTCCCCCGCCGGCGACCGGGTCGTGTCGATCGTGTACTGGGCGCTCGTCGGCTCCGCCGAGGCGGAGCGCGCGAGCGTCGGCGAGAACGTCCGCTGGTTCCCCGCCGACGACCTCCCGCCGTTGGCCTTCGACCACAGGCTCATCGTCGAGTACGCCCTCTGGCGCCTGCGCACCAAGATGGAGTACTCCCGCATCGCCCACGCCTTCCTCGGCGAGCGCTTCACCCTCGCCCAGCTGCGGGAGGTGCACGAGGCGGTCCTCGGCCGCGCCCTCGATCCCGCGAACTTCCGCCGCACCATCGAGGCCTCCGGGGCCGTGGTCGCGACGGACGAGTACCTCACCGGCACCCGGCACCGGCCACCGCGCCTGTACCGGTACAACGACTCGATCGACCTCGCCGACGCCGGCCCCCTGCCGCGCCAGCAGCATCCATTCGGAGGAGAGAAATGACCACGATCGCCTCGGTCGACACGACCATCCAGCTCATCGCCAGCGGGCAGGTCGACGGCGCCACCTGCACCCCGGACCTCGTCGAGGCGCCGTGGACGTTCGACTCCGCCCCGCCGTCGTACGGCCCCGGCGCGTCGATGGCCGACCCGATCCCGGCGCTCGCGCCGCGGCAGGGCGAGCTGCCCGAGGAGTACCGCACGGCGAGCGCCGACGAGCTGCACACGCGCATCCTCGACGCGAAGGCGGCGCTGGGCGACCGCGTCGCGGTGATGGGCCACTTCTACCAGCGCGACGAGGTCGTGCAGTTCGCCGACTTCGTGGGCGACTCGTTCCAGCTCGCCAACGCGGCGAAGGCGCGCCCCGAGGCGGAGGCGATCGTGTTCTGCGGCGTGCACTTCATGGCCGAGACGGCGGACATCGTGTCGCGGCCGGATCAGCGGGTCATCCTCCCCAACCTCGCCGCGGGCTGCTCGATGGCCGACATGGCCGACCTCGACTCGGTGCAGGAGTGCTGGGAGCAGCTGGAGGAGCTGTACGGGACGGAGCCGGACGCGGAGGGCCGGGTGCCGGTGATCCCGGTCACCTACATGAACTCGTCCGCAGCCCTGAAGGCTTTCTGCGGGGAGCACGGCGGAATCGTGTGCACGTCGTCCAATGCGGCGACCGTGCTCGAGTGGGCCTTCCAGCGCGGGCAGCGGGTCCTCTTCTTCCCCGACCAGCACCTGGGGCGCAACACCGCGAAGGCGATGGGCGTCCCGCTGGAGCAGATGCCGCTCTGGAACCCGCGCAAGGCGTGGGGCGGGACGGACGAGCAGACCCTGCAGGAGGCGCGCGTCATCCTGTGGCACGGCTTCTGCTCGGTGCACAAGCGCTTCACGGTCGGCCAGATCGAGCACGCCCGCGCCGAGTTCCCCGGCGTCCGCGTCATCGTGCACCCCGAGTGCCCGATGGACGTGGTCGACGCGGCCGACGAGTACGGCTCGACGGACTACATCGTGAAGGCGATCCAGGCGGCGCCCGCCGGATCGACGTTCGCGATCGGGACCGAGATCAACCTGGTCCAGCGGCTCGCGGCGCAGTTCCCGCAGCACACGATCTTCTGCCTCGACTCGGTCGTGTGCCCGTGCTCGACGATGTACCGCATCCACCCCGGCTACCTCGCCTGGGTGCTGGAGGGCCTCGTCCGCGGCGAGGTGCTGAACCAGGTGAGCGTGCCGGCGGAGGTCGCCGAGCCCGCCCGCGTCGCGCTGGAGCGGATGCTCGCCGCCCGGCCGGACACGACGATGGCGGCCTGACATGGCGCGCGTGGTCGTCGTCGGCAGCGGCATCGCCGGGCTGGTCGCCGCCCTCGAAGCCGCCCGTTCCCACGATGTGGTGCTGGTCACCAAGGCGCAGCTGGCCGAGGGGAACACCCGCTACGCGCAGGGCGGTATCGCCGCGGCGCTCTTCCCCGACGACAGGCCGGAGGCGCACGCGGCAGACACCCTGCGGGCCGGCGCGGGGCTGAACGTCGTCGAGGCCGTCGAGGCGCTCTGCGGCGACGCGCCCGCGCGCATCCGGGAGCTGATCGCCCTCGGCGTCGCCTTCGACCGCTCCGACGACGGGCTCGCGCGCGGGCTCGAGG
>JAEWDJ010000309.1 GCA_023390155.1 Actinomycetes bacterium
GCCTCGCAGCGCTCGGCCGCCCGGTGCTCTGGCTGGACACACCGCCGGAGTGATCGTGAGCCGCGCATCGCGGGCGGTGCAGCCGGCACGATCCTCGCCCGCCCCCACCCCCGACGGCTAGGCTGAAACAATGCTGGTATTGACGCGCAAGCCGGGTGAGCGGGTACTCATCGGCGACGACATCGTCGTGACGATCCTCGACGCGCGCGGCGACGGCATCCGCATCGGGATCGACGCCCCCCGCGGCATCCGCATCCAGCGCGACGAGGTCGTCAAGGCCGTCACCGAGGCCAACCAGGAGGCCACCGAGAGCGCCGCGGGCGCGGAGGACCCGGAGGGGTTGATCAAGAAGTCGCTGGGGCTCTGAGGGCGGCCGAGGCGCGCGGCGGGCTGACGGTCGCGGAGTCGGGCCGGGTCACTGGGTGGGGAGCGGCGCCTCGGTGAGAGCTCGGGTCAGATCCCAGATGCGGCGGCCGTCGTCCGGGTCGGCCAGGCTGCGGAACATGTCCTGCTCCGCGGGGCGTCCGGCCAGGTGACCGATTCCGCGGGGGGCGAAGAGCTTTCCGCCGTGTTCTCCGGGGATCGTGGCGGCGACGAGCGCCGATTCGCCGGCGGTCTCGACGCTGCCGAGGGCGCCGAGCCGGGAAAGGGCGGCGATGAGACGCCGGGCGGGGACCGGGCGATCGCGGCCGATCTCGGGGCGGGCGGCGAGGAGGTTGGTGGGGGCGACGCCCGGATGCGAGAGGGTCGCGGTGATGCCCCAGTCGCCGGCTTTACTGCGCCGGTCCAGTTCGAGGCCGAAGAGGCCGTAAGCGATCTTGGAGTGGGAGTATGCGCCCATCCCGTCGTACGAGCGCTCCCAGTTGGGGTCCGCCCAGTTCACCGTGCCGCGGTTGGCGGCGATGCTGAGTTGCAGGGTCACCCGGCCGTGCCCGGCTCTCAGCAGGGGGAGGAGATGGCCGATGAGGGCGGCATGGCCGAGATGGTTGGTGCCGAACTGCATCTCGAAGCCGTCGACCGTGGTCAGCCGCGTCGGCGGCGTCATCACACCGGCGTTGCCGATGAAGATGTCGATGGGTTCTCCGTCCGCGTTCAGGGCGGCTCCGAGCTCCGCGACGGACTCCAGGGACGAGAGGTCCAGTGAGCGGAGCGACACCGTGGCGTGCGGTGTCCGGGCGCGGATGCGCGCGAGTGCTGCTTCGCCCTTCTCCCGGTTGCGAACGGGAAGGACGAGGTCGGCCCCCGCGGCGGCAAGTCGAGCGGCGATGGCCAACCCCATCCCGTCGCTGCCGCCGGTGAGGAGGACGCGCTTCGAGTGGAGATCGGGGACGGAGAAGTTCTCGGGGCGTCCGGTCATGGTGCTGAGTCCCTTCGTCGTGGCTCCTCCGTCTGCGGAGTGAGCGTGCCTGCGTTCAGGATCGCTCGCGGCCGTCGGTGCCAGCCACGGCCTGACGATCCGTGGCTACGGATGCGGAGGCGCGATAGAACAGGAGATGACGAGACGAGGAGGCGGAGATGGGCATCGATCGGGTCGGCCTCGCAGAGTTCCTGCGCCGGCGCCGTGCGGTGCTTCAGCCGGAAGACGTCGGCCTTCCGCGCGGGCAGCGCCGGCGCACCAGCGGACTTCGCCGGGAGGAGGTGGCGGCGCTGTGCCACATGTCGGCCGACTACTACGCCCGGCTCGAGCGCGGCCGCGGCCCGCACCCGTCCGAACAGATGACGGCTTCGATCGCCCAGGGACTGCACCTCAGCCTGATCGAGCGCGACCACCTGTTCCGCCTGGCCGGGCACCTGCCGCCTGCCCGAGGGGTTTCGAACGAGCGGCACATCGCACCCGGCCTGCTCCGCGTCCTCGATCGCCTCGATGACACTCCGGCAGAGATCATCACAGAGCTGGGCGAGACGCTGCGCCAGACACGGATGGGTGTCGCCCTCACGGGCGACCTCACGAACCTGACCGGCCCGTCTCGAAGTCTCGGCTACCGCTGGTTCACCGATCCGGCCACGCGCGCCCGATACGTCGCCGAAGACCACGACCACCTGTCACGGGTGTTCGCGTCGGGTCTGCGCGAACTGGTCGCGAAGCGAGGGTCCCGATCGCAGGCGGGATGCCTCGCGGAACGGCTGCTCGCGGAGAGCGAGCTGTTCCGCGAGTACTGGGCACGGCGCGAGGTGGGTGTGCGTCCCGGGCGGGGGAAGCGCTTCGTCCACCCCGAGGTCGGACGGATCGAGCTCGAATGCCAGACGCTCCTGGATCCGGATGGGTCCCATGCCCTCCTCGTCTACACGGCGGTGCCCGGCAGCGAGAGCTCTGAGAAGCTCCAGCTCCTCTCCGTCCTGGCCGGTGCGCTGTGACGACGCGGAGCGCGCGACCGGCCGGTTCGGTGGCCGTGGATGTGGAATGGCGTCGGCCTCAGCGGTCGAGGACGTGCTTCGGGTTGACGCCGTATGCGGCGCGGAAGCACGCCGCGAACCGGCTGGGCGAGGAGAAACCCCACCGCAGCGCGATGTCGCGAACGGTGTCCCCGCGGGTGGGGTCGCCGGCCTGCAGGTCCTGGTAGGCGGCGGCCAGGCGGGCCCGGCGCAGGGCCTGCGCCGGTGACGCGGCGTGCGGGTGGTGTGCCAGGAACGCTTCCGCGAGCTCCGGAAGGGAGGCTCCGGCGGCGCGCGCGGCGTCATCGATCGTGATGGGGAGGGAGGCGAACTGGTTCAGGAACTCGGCGCCCGCGCGGTAGACGCGGAGCCGGCGCTCGGCCGAGAGGCGCCGCTCGTGCCGGTCGCCCACGAGGCGGAAGGACTCGAGCGTGGCGACCCTGAGCAGGCGTTTCGCCGAGGCGCGGACGAGTTCGTTGTCGAACAGGCCGGCGTCGATGGCGCCCTGGACGAGCTCGAGCGATGCGAGCCATCGCGCGCCGGCCAGGGGGGTCACCGGTTCCGCGCCCTCGAAGGCGACGATCAGATCGTCATCGCCGTAGACGAGACGTGCCGTCCGCTGCAGCGAGTCGGGGTCGAAGGCGGCCAGCTGGGTGCCCTGATCGCTGCGGGCCAGGTAGGGGATGCCGGCGCGGAAGAGAGCCGGCGCGGCGGCGAGGTCGCCGTCGCCGTCCGGGCTGCGCCACGGGCTCGGGGCCGAGGCGCTCACGACCACCACCCAGTCCATCTCGACGGTGGAGCCGATGACGCCCTCCCACCGCGACGACGCGACAAGGATGTCCTCGTCGGTCGCGAGGCGTTGCGAGAAGCCCCCGAAGCCGCGGTCGAGGGCGACCCGCCCGTACACCTCGGCGAGCCACTGCTCGCTGACAGCTGCGTCGGGCGAACAGAACGTCGTCCTCGAGTACGTCATCGGTCACTCCATCGCGGGGGTCGCCACCACCCCGCCTCGCCGGCGAGCATACGCCGCCACGGCGGCGACGGGCAGATCAGGGCGGTGCGTCTGGGACGGCTCCGGCCGCGCACGCGTTCCGGGCCGGGCGATTGCATTGTGCGCGAGGCTGGTCGGGTCCAAGCTGGGGGCAGGACGAGAGATGGGTGATCGCTCGTGCTTGGAGGACACGATGGTCCACGAGGTGAGCCTGCGCGCCACAGGCGCCGAGGAAGCCGAGGTGCTGTTCGCGCGGTACTTCCCGGGGATCGTCATGAACGCTCCCGGAGAGACGCCCTTCGAGGTCCAGCTCGACGTCTTCGCCGGTGAGGACGACCTGGTGTTGTCCGAACACACGATCCAGGGGCCGATGACCGTGCAGGTCGACGTCACGGACGGCTTCACGATCGCCCTTTCCGAGGTCGAGGGCGTGCTCGCTTCGGGTCGAGAGACCATCGACGTCTCACAACCGTGGGTCGTGCCCGACGGCCAGAGCGCCGACACGGTGTTCACCCACACCCGCATGCTGACGATCACGGAGGACGCCGTCGCCCGCGTCCTCCACACGATGCCCGGCGGCCCCGCCTCCGGACGATTCCGCTTCGTCGGCCTCTCTCCTCTCAGCGCCGCGCACGGACTCCTCTGGCGCTCGGTTCTCGCGACCGTGCAACCGGCGATGGCCTCCGGCGCGATCGACAGTCCCCTCCTGTCCCGGAGTCTCACCGACTTCGTGGTGGCCTCGGCGCTGGTCTGCTTCCCACACAACTGGGAGGAGCCCCCGCAGGGCCCAGCGCGGACACCGACCGCCGCCCTCCGCCGGGCGAAGACGTTCATCGACGAACACGCCAGCGCGCCGATCACCCTCACCGACATCGCCGACGAGGCCAGACTGTCGGCGCGCCACCTGCAGGGGGAGTTCCGCCGCTACTACGACACCACGCCGATGGCGTACCTCCGCCGGGTGCGGCTCGACCTCGCGAGAGACGCTCTGGTCCACGCCGATCCCGCCGACGGCGACAGCGTCGCGCGCATCGCCCGCGCCTCAGGGTTCAGCCACCCCGGACGATTCGCGGCCGCCTATCACGAGGCGTTCGGCGAGTACCCGTTGCAGACGCTGCTCCGCTAGTGCGAGACCGCCCGATTCCCGCGAGGCCGAAACCTCTTCCGAGTCCGATCCTCACGACTTCGCCGGCGTCGGTGCATCCTTCCGCCAGATCACGGCCTGAGCGACGTAACCGGTCGTCCCGGTCCAGGTGAGCGCGGGGTCGCCGTGCAGTTCGTAGCCCAGTGCGAGCGCCTCGCTGACGCGCTCGCAGAATGCCGCGTCGTCCACACCGGTCAGCAGCCGGTACACGGGGAGGTTCTGGGAAGCGACCATGGCGTCATCGTGCCACAGTCCGGCGGACGCGCCGGACGTCACGCGTACTGCGGGCGACCGCCGACGCCGTAGGTCAGCGCGATGATCCCGCTGGGGAAGACCCGCGTGTCCCGGAGGTCCAGCGCGAAGTCGCGGCCCTCTCGGGGGAGGAACGACTCGCCCTCGCCCACGATGACCGGGAACTGGATGAGATTCAGCTCGTCCACCAGCTCGTTCTCGAGAAGCGTGCGCGCGAGAGCGACGCTTCCGACGACGAGGAGCTCGCCGTCGGAGGCCTCCTTCAGCTCGCGGATTCGCGCTGCCAGGTCTCCCGAGAGCACGGTCGTGTGCTCCCAGGCCGGAGTGGTGAGGGTCTCGGACACGACGTACTTCGGCTTCGAGCTGATCGCCTCGCCGAAACCGCCGTCGTCGCTGCGCGCGCCCCAGTACGTCTCGAACAGGCCGAACGTCTTGCGGCCCAGCAGGAAGGCGTCCGGCCGTCGCCAGGTCTCGAGGATGTAGGCCGCGGCTTCGGCGTCACCGACACCGATCGCCCAGCCTCCGCGGGTGAAGCCGGGATCCAGCTCGTCGCTGTTGCCGCCGTTCGCTTGGGCGACTCCGTCCACGGTGACCTGCAGGCTGACGGTGAGTTTCATGACGGTTCCCTTCGTTCGTATCCGTGCGTTCAGTGTGCCGACTCGACCGGAGCGACGGGCTTCCGGACGAACAGTGCCAGGACGACCACCGCTAGCGACAGGATGCCACCGGCCACAAAGGCGAGGTGAGCTCCCGCGGCGGCCGCGGCGGCCGACGGGAGATCGGGTCCGCGGCGCCGGTCGAGGCGACGCCGGTCGCGTACAGGGCGATGAAGATCGCGGTGCCGGCCGCGCCGGCGACCTGCTGCAGGGTGGCGATCGTGGCGCTGCCGTGCGAGTAGAAGTGCGCGGGGAGGGAGCCGAGGGAGGCGCTGAAGGCCGGTGTGAAGAGGAAGGCGAGCGACAGCATCAGCAGGACATGCGCGGCGAGCAGCACCACCCAGGACGAACCCTCGCCGAGGCCGAGCGCCATCGTCCAGAGGGCGACCGTCAGGCTGAGGGAGCCGGGGATGACCAGCGGGCGCGGGCCGAAGCGGTCGAACAGGCGCCCGACGGTCGGCCCGGCGAGCCCCATCAGCAGCCCGCCCGGAAGGAGGATCGCGCCGACCCACAGCGGATCGAGCCCGAGCGTGTAGCGCGCGAACTGCGGCAGCACGATGAACGCGCCGAACAGCGCGACCATCGCCATCGTCATCATCGCCACCGAGATCGTGAAATCGCGCGAGAGGAAGGTGCGCAGGTCGAGCAGCGCCGAATCCGTGCGCTGCAGGACGAGCTGGCGCCAGGCGAAGAAGCCGAGCGTCACGAGCCCGACGGCCACGGGGATCCAGGGCTGGACGGCCGCCTCGCCGACCGCGGCGGCGCCGATCTGGCTGAGCCCGAAGACGAGCGCGGAGAAGGCCAGTGCGGAGAGGACGACGGACAGCGTGTCCAGCGGCACGTTCCGGGTCTCCGACACGTCGGGCACCCGGCGCACGCCGACCAGGAGCATAGCGATGCCGATCGGCAGCATCACCCAGAACAGCCCCTGCCAGGGCAGCACCTGGATGAGCGCTCCGGAGACGATGGGCCCGACCGCGGGCGCCACCGACATGACGATGGAGACCCGCCCCATCACCCGTCCGCGCTCCTCGACGGCGACGATGGTCATCACCGTCGTCATCATGAGCGGCATCATGATCGCGGTGCCGACGGCCTGGACGACGCGTCCGAGGACCAGCACCTCGAACACCGGGGAGAGCGCCGCGATGAGCGTGCCCAGGACGAAGCTCGACATCGCGACCGAGAACACCGTGCGCGTGCGCAGGCGCTGCATCAGCCAGCCGGTGATCGGGATGACGACCGCCATCGTGAGCGAACGCCGTCGTCAGCCACTGGCCTTTGGTCGCGTCGATGTGCAGGGACTCCTGGATGCGCGGCAGCGCGACCGCCATCATCGTCTCGTTGAGGAACACGACGAACACGGCTGCGAGCAGGAGCCGCAGGGCGGTGCGGTTGCGACGCGCCAGGCCGGGCGCCGGCGGGGTTGCCGGCGCCGCCGGGATCGCCGGGGACGGGGTGGATGCTGCGAGGGTGTCGGCCATGTCGTGCTCCTTCGTCGGAGTCGCTGCAAAAAATGAAGTGGATCTGCTTCATAAAATAAAGCACACTGCAATTAATGAAGTCAAGTGCTAATCTGGAACCCATGACGAACCAGCACTACGGCCAGTTCTGCGGCCTCGCGCGCGCGGCAGAGATCGTCGGTCAGCGGTGGACGCTGCTGATCCTCCGCGATCTGAGCGTCGGACCGCGGCGCTATTCGGAGCTGGTCGCGGGCCTCCCCGGCATCCCGACGAACACCCTCGCCTCTCGGCTCAAGGAACTCGAGGACGAGGGGATCGTGGAGCGGATGGCCCCCTCCGGCGCCGAGCGCTCGATCGTCTACGCCCTGACGCCGCGTGGCGAGGAGATCGGCCCGGCGCTCGACGCTCTCTCGCGGTGGGGGGCCGGCGGCATGCGCGCCCCTCGCGAGGGTGAGATCGTGACGACCGCATCCATCACCGCCGCCCTCAAGGTCGCCGCGGGGGATGGTGTGGTGCCGGAGGACTGGGACACGACCTACGAAGTGCACGTAGGGGACGTGACGGCGCACGTGATCATGCGCGACGGCGTCATCGTCGCCAGGCCGGGGCCGATCGACGACCCGGATCTCGTCATCACGGCGGGCCCTCAGATCCGTGACGTGTTGGCGGGCGAGCTGGATGCGCCGACCGCGGTGGCGACGGGTGCGGTGCAGCTCGAGGGCGACCCGGCGCTGTTCCAGCGGTTCGCCGACACGCTCCGCGTGCCGTTCAGCGCCAACGTGCCGGCGCTCGGCTGAGCCGCCTCACCGGCACGCCGCGGCTACCGCAGCTCGCGGCCGAGGTGGGCGAGACCGGCCGTGAGGATGTCGGTCAGGAGCCGGGCGTGTGTGCCGTCCGGGTCGAGATCCGGGTCGTAGACGGTGATCGATGCGCCGACGGCGCGAGGCGCGAGGCCGCGGAGCAGCTCGATCAGCTCCTCCGGCGTGCAGCCGCCGGGGTCGGGGCTGTCGACGGCGGGCATCACCGACGGGTCCAGGACGTCGACGTCCACCTGCAGCCAGTAGCCCGCCGTGTCCGCAGTCGTCTGCATCGCGTGGATGACCGCCGCGCTGCCGAGGTCGCGCCATTCCGCGGCCGGGACGACCGCCCCGAGCGCGGAGCGGACCTCCGCCAGCTCGGCGTCGTCGGCACGGCAGCCGACGTGCCCGGTCCGTGCGGGGTCGAAGTACGGGCCGGCGCCGTCGATGTCGGCCACCGCAGGCCAGTGGAGTCCGACCGCCGCGGCCAGATCCTCCCCCGCCACGCTCGCGCACTCGTCGCTGTTGCCCGGGTTGCGGAAGTCGGTGTGCCCGTCCACGTGCACCAGCCCGGCGCCACCTCGCCGCTTCATCGAGAGGCCGGCGCCGAGGAGCACGCTGCAGTCCCCGCCGACGACCAACGGCGCCCCTCCGGCGGCGAGCACCGCGTCGATCCGGTCGGCGAGCCGGCGCGCGTGATCGATCATGGCGCGCTCGTTGCGCACGACGCCGGGGGCACGGGTCGCGTCGTCGTCGACGTAACGGCCGGGGAGGACCACGCCGGCATCGGTGGCCCCCAGCTCGGCGAACCGGCGGTAGAGGCCGGCTTCGCGGAGCGCCTCGGGCGCTTTCGCAGCCCCGGGCACCGCGCCCGGCTCCGGTGGGCGCAGGCCGAGATTCGTCGGGGCGGAGACGAGCGCGATCATCCGACCGAGTCTGTCAGAACAGCAGCGCTCCTCTCAGCCTCCACTGAGCCCCGGCGCGATAGTTTACGCATGTGAACAATCCCGCCGTCGACCTCGTCCCCGCCCGCACCGCCCTGCTCCTGATGGACCTGCAACCCTCCATCCTCGGCATGCACCCCGACGCCGACCGCTTCCTCGCTGAGCTGCGCCGCGCCCGGCAGGCGGCCCGGGAGGCGGGTGCCACCGTCGCGTACGTGCGCGTCGCCCTCTCGCAGGAGGACGCCGCCCGCGTGCCCGCGCACTCCCGCTTCGCGGCCGCCGCCGCCCGGGTGGACGAGGTCGGGCCCGAGCACCCGGCCGTGTCGGTGGACCCGCGCATCGCGCCCGCCGAGGGCGAGCTCGTGGTGCGCAAGTCGCGCTACGGCGCGTTCAGCACGACCGACCTCCACGAGCGGTTGCGGGCGCGCGGCGTCGACACCGTGGTGCTGGCCGGCATCTCGACCAGCGGCGTGGTGCTGTCCACGGCCCGGGACGCCGTGGACAAGGACTACCGCGTCGTCGTGCTCTCCGACGGCACGTTCGACCGCGACCCCGAGGTGCACCGCGTGCTGACCGAGAAGGTCTACCCGGCGCAGCAGGCCGCGGTGGTGACGATCGACGAGCTGATCGCGGCCCTCGGCTGAGCCGGCACCGTGTCCCCCGATCGGCGGACACGCCTGACCACCGCCCGCCGGTGCCGGCCGCCACGACGCTCCGGGAGGCTGGGACCATGCCGAACGCAGCCTCCTCCCGCCTCGCCCTCGCCGGGCTGATCCTCGCCGTCTCCATGACGACGATCGACCAGACCATCGTCGCCCTCTCGGCGCCCACCATCCAGCAGAACCTCGGGCTCAGCCACGACGGGATGCAGTGGGCCGTCAACGTCTACCTGCTCGCCACGGCCGCGTTCTTCCTGCTGGGCGGGCGCGTCGCCGACGTGGTCGGCCACAAGCGCATGGCGCTGGTCGGCATCGCCGGCTTCGGCGTCACGTCGTTGCTGTGCGGCCTGGCGCCGACCGGCGACTTCGCCGAGGCCTGGCTGGTCGGCGCGCGGGCCCTGCAGGGTCTGAGCGGCGCGATCATGTTCCCCGCGGCCATCGGCATCGTGGTCGAGGGCTTCGCCCGGGAGAGCCGGGGCCGGGCGATGGCGATCTTCTTCGCGATCACCGGCGCGATGACGGCGCTCGGCCCGATCGCCGGCGGCTCCCTGACGCAGTGGACCTGGCGGGCGATCTTCTGGGTCAACGTCCCGATCGCGGTCGCCGCGTTCGTGATCGTCGCCATCGCGGCGCGCCCCTCGGCCCGCCGTAGGGAGCGCATCGACTGGCTGGGCGCGGCCGTGGTCGCCGGCGGGATGGGCCTCCTCGTGTTCGGCCTGCAACAGGCTAGCCCGTGGGGCTGGGGCAGCCCGGCAGTGCTCGGCTCGCTGGTCGCCGGTGTCGCGCTGCTGGTCGTGTTCGTCGTGCTCCAGCGGCGCACGGCGCAGCCGCTCGTGCAGCTCGCCGCCTTCCGCGACCGCGGCTTCACGCTCTCGACCCTGGCCACGCTGTTCTCGTCCGTCGCGTTCATCGCCACGTTCTTCTTCCTCAGCGTGTACGGCCAGGTGTCGCTGGGGCTCTCGGCGGGGCTCACCGGCCTGCTCTTCCTCAAGTTCTTCATCGGGTTCGTGGTGGCGAGCCGCATCGGCTCGGTGCGGTTCGACAAGCACGGCGCCCGCGCCGTCGTGCTCGCGGGCGGCCTGGTCGGCGCGGCCGGCTTCGCCTGGCTCGCCTCGGTCGCGGCCGACCTGGACTTCGCCGCCGACGACTTCGTGAACCAGCAGACCTGGCCGATCGTGATCGCGGGCGCGGGCATCGGCCTCATGTTCTCCGCCGTGTCGACGGACGCCGTCAACCGGGCCATCGGCGCCAGCTACGGGGAGGTCACCGCGATCTCGCAGACGATGAAGAACTTCGGCGGCGCCCTCGGCCTCGCGGTCTTCACCACGATCGTCACCTCGCGCCTGACCGACCTGCTCACCGCCTCCTTCGAGAAGATCGGCGGCACGGCGGCGGACGCGCAGAGCGCCGTCGACCGCATCAGCGGCGCCTCCGGCGACGGCGGCTCGCTCGCGTCGCTGCCCACCGCGGTGCGGGAGCAGATCATGCACGCGGTCGCCGCCGACTACGCCGGGGCCGTGCAGTGGGCGTTCTGGGGGATGGCCGGCGCGATGCTGATCGTCGCCGTGATCGGCCTGTTCTACCCGGCCGGCCGCAGCTCCCTCCCGGAGGCCTCCGCCGCGGGGGCCGAGGCAGCCGCTACAGTCTGACCGTGCATCAGCAGCGCAGCGCCGACGGCGAGTTCTTCGAGCTCCGCGCCTGGCTCCTCTACTCCGCGGCGGCGACGGTCGCCACCATCGCGATCATCCTCGCCAACCCGTACACCGGGATGGCGGAGGCGATCGCGGCGGCGGCGATCGTGCTGGCGCTCTTCGGGCTCTTCTGGCTGCTCACGCGCGGGGGCCGGGTGCACGACGACTCCCCGCGCGCGATCGTCTACTGCGTCGTCGCCTCCGCCGGCTACCTGGTCGCGCTCTCCCTGAACGACTGGGTCAACGTCGCCCTCTTCGTGCTCTCGCCGCAGTTCTTCCTGCTGCTGTCGATGCTGCCGGCCGCCGCCGCGATCGTGCTCGTCAACGCCGGCGGCGTCGTGGTGCGCTGGGCGATCGGCGACATCAGCCCGGTGTCGATCGTGGACGTGTCGAGCATGACCCTTCTCGTCATCGCGTTCTCGATCTTCTTCGGGCACCGCATCGCGGCCGTCAGCAAGCAGAGCGCCGAGCGCGGCCGGCTGATCCGCCGGCTGCAGGAGCAGCAGAAGGAGATCGCCGAGCTCTCCGAGCAGCAGGGCGCCGCCGCCGAGCGCGAGCGCATCGCCCGGGAGATGCACGACACCCTCGCGCAAGGCTTCACCAGCATCGTGACGCTCGGCCACGCCGTCCAGGGCGAGCTGGCGGCCGACCCGGCCGCTGCCCGCCGCCACGTCGAGCTGATGACGGAGACGGCGCAGGAGAACCTCCAGGAGTCGCGCCGCATCATCGCCGCCCTGACCCCGGGCCGCCTGAGCGGCTCGCCGCTGCCCGAGGCGCTCGAGCGCGTGGTCGCCCGGTTCGCGGAAGAGACCGGCGTCAGCGCGGGGTTCGTCGTGGACGGCACCGCCCGCCCGGCCCCGCCCGCCGTCGACGTGGTCGCCCTGCGGGTGCTGCAGGAGTCGCTGTCGAACGTCCGCAAGCACGCCGGCGCGCGCACGGTCGACGTCGAGCTGGCCTACCCGCCCGGCGCGGTCCGGTTGCGGGTGGCC
>JAEWDJ010000366.1 GCA_023390155.1 Actinomycetes bacterium
GCGCAGGCCGGCGTTCAGCGCCTTGACCAGCGGGAGGTTCTGCACGGGAGGCTCGGGCGCGGCGGGCGCCACCGGCTCGGCGGGCGCGTCATCCGTCACGGCGTCGGCAGCGGCCTCGACGGCCTCGGGACCGACCTGGGCGGCGGCCTCCGCACCGGCGGAGGCCGGGTCGCTCACGGACTCGTCGCCCACGGCGACCTCAGCCACCGCAGCGGCCTCGGCCGACGCGTCGTCGATGGAGAACTCGCGCGTCCACTCCTGCTCGGCGACGTGCTCCGCGAGCACCGTCGCCCCCGGGTCGCTCTCGATGATCTCGACCACGTCGATCGCCTCCGTGTCGGGCTGCGGCTCGCCGGCCGCCCGGTGCGCGTCGTGGCCCTCGTGGCCCTCGATCAGCTCGGCCTCCACGTATTCGGCCTCGCTCCTCACCTCGTTCACGCGTCACCTCCGAAGGACGCCTCGTACTCTTCGAGCCAGCGCCGCTGCTCCTCCATGACGGGGTGCGGTTCGCTGTACACGTTGTCGAAGAGCGACTGGATGGGCGGCGGCCCGAGCTGCAGGGTGCGCCGGCGGACGTCGGCGGCCAGGTCGGCCGCCTCCTCGTCCGCGCCGTCGAAGAACGCCTGCCCGAGGCCCTGCTGCTCCAGGAACACCCGGAAGCGCAGGATGGGGTCGCGCTCCGCCCAGTAGGCGGTCTCCTCGTCGGTGCGGTACTTCGTCGGGTCGTCGCTCGAGGTGTGCGCACCGATCCGGTACGTCAGCGCCTCGATCAGGCTCGGGCCCTCGCCGCTGCGGGCGTCGTCGAGGTGCTTCGCGGTCACCGCGTAGGAGGCGAGCACGTCGTTGCCGTCGACCTGCACGCCCGGGATGCCGAAGCCGCTCGAGCGGAGGTAGAGCGGGGTGCGCGACTGCGTCGACACCGGCACCGAGATGGCCCACTGGTTGTTCTGCAGGAAGAAGACCTGCGGGGTCTGGTAGCTCGCGGCGAAGACGAACGCCTCGCTCACGTCGCCCTGGCTGGTGGCGCCGTCGCCGAAGTAGGTGATGACGGCGGCGTCCTTCTCCGGGTCGCCCGTGCCGACCGCGCCGTCGAACTTCACGCCCATCGCGTAACCCGTCGCGTGCAGCGTCTGGGAGCCGATCACGAGCGTGTAGAGGTGGAAGTTGTTCACCGCCGGGTCCGTCGGGTCCCAGCCGCCGTGCGTCACTCCGCGCAGCAGGGCGAGGATGCCGACGGGGTCGATGCCCCGCACCATCCCGACGATGTGCTCGCGGTACGACGGGAACAGGTGGTCCTGGGGCTTGGCGGCGCGGGCCGAGCCGACCTGCGCGCCCTCCTGGCCGACGCTCGGCACCCACAGGCCGAGCTGGCCCTGGCGCTGCAGGTTGGCCGCCTCCACGTCGAAGGCGCGCACGCGCACCATGTCGCGGTAGAAGCGGCGGTAGTCGTCTTCGTCGAGGGCCTCCAGGTAGGGGAGGTACTCGCCGGCCGCGTCGCTCGGCTGGAACCGGCCGTCAGCGGTCAGCAGCTGGACGGTGTTCGCCGGGCGCGGGGTATCGTTCGTCGCAACCACCGTTCTAACCTAACCGCTTGCCGGGGTGGTCATTTGGTAGGTTCCGCACAATATCGGCGGCCACCTCAAGGAGTTTGTCCACAGATTCATGCTCTCCGACGCTGATTCTGATGCCGTCGCCGGCGAAGCCGCGAACGGTGAGGCCAGCGTCGAAGAACGCGTCGCTCGCGGCCTCCGTCTCGGCCCCGGTGGCGAGCCACACGAAGTTGCCCTGCGCCTCCGGCACGGCCCAGCCCTGCTCGAGGAGCGCCTGGCGCAGCTGGTCGCGCCGCATCGCGACGCGGGCGACGCGCTCCATCAGCTCGTCCTCCGCCTCGATCGAGGCGATCGCGGCGACGCGGGCGGCGTCCGTCACAGAGAGCGGGATCGCCGCCGACCGGGCGGCGTTCAGCACCGGCGCCGGGCCGACCGCGTACCCGATGCGCAGCGCCGCGAGCCCGTACGCCTTCGAGAAGGTGCGCAGCACCACGAGGTTCGGGTAGCGGGAGAGCAGGGGGATGCCGTCGACGGCGGCGTCGTCCGTCACGAACTCGAAGTACGCCTCGTCGAGCAGCACCAGGAGGTCGGACGGGACGGCGGCCATGAAGGCGGCGAACTCGTCCGCGGTCACGATGGTGCCGGTCGGGTTGTTCGGCGTGCACACGATCACGACGCGCGTGCGGTCGGTGATCGCCGCGGCGAGCGCCGGAAGGTCGTGCCCGCCGTCGGGCCGGTTCGGCACCTGCACGCTGGTCGCCCCCGCGACCGTCACGAGCCCCGGGTACGCCTCGAACGACCGCCACGAGTACACGACCTCGTCGCCCGCGCCGGCCGCGGCCGAGATCAGCTGCGCCAGCAGTGCGACGGATCCGCTGCCCAGGTGCACCTGGTCGACGTCCACGCCGTGGCGCTCCGCCAGCCGCTGCCGCAGGTCGGCGCCGCCGGCGTTCGGGTAGCGGTTCAGCTCGCCGAGCGTCGCCGTCACCGCCTCGAGGACGGAGGGGAGCGGGGGATAGGGGTTCTCGTTGCTGGACAGCTTGAAGCCGTCCGCCGGCGCGGGCCGACCCTGCCGATAGGCGGGGACCGCCACGATCTCGGGCCGGAGCTTCACGCCGAGCACGTCTTCGGAAGTCACCTGACCAACTTAGTCTCGCCCGCATTCCGGCGGGGGAATTCCTTTCGCCGCTGCCGGGTGAGACGGATGGAGGAGTTGAGGAAGGCGGCCGCGAGGAGGGTCGCCACGGCCATCCCGAACAGGTCTGCGGCGGTGACGGGGGCGGCCTCCCGGGGCCGCACGACCACGTCGACGAGCTGCCACGGGAGGTAGAGGAAGGCGAGCCACCAGCCCGCCCGCGGGCGCGCGGTCAGCCGCCACCACGCCCGCGACGGCTCCACGGCCTCTTCCGCGCCGCGGAACGAACGAGCCATAGCGACGATGGCGACCGCGTTGACCGCGGAGACGACGACCACGACCGCCGCCGACGGCAGCGCCAGGCCGAGCACCACGGCCAGCCCGCGCATCGCGAGCCACTCGCCCACGATGAACCCGAGCTTCTGCCAGGGGTTCATCACGCGCAGCGGCATCCACCGCAGCGGCGGGTGGCTGCGGTGCTCGCGGAACGGCCTGTCGAGCTCGGGGCGGCCGGGGCGGAAGTCGCTCATCCCCGAAGGCTAGCGCCGGCACCCCTGTATCCCGACCCCCTCCCCTGGGATGATGGGCGCATGCGATTCCTGCTCAAGGTGATCATCAACGCCGTCGCGCTGTGGCTGACGACCCTCATCGTCAGCGGCGTGACCGTGCAGCCCTACGCCGACGACACGACCGCGACGGTGCTGACGTACCTCCTCATCGCGGCGATCTTCGGCGTCGTGAACGCCATCGTCGGCACGGCGATCCGCATCGTCGCGTTCCCGATCTACATCATCACGCTGGGGCTGATCTCCCTGGTCGTCAACGCGCTCCTGCTGCTGATCGTCTCGTGGATCAGCGACGCGATGGGCTTCGGGCTGCACGTCGACGGCTTCTGGTCGGGGGTGCTGGGTGCGCTGGTGCTCGGCATCATCGCCTGGCTGTTCGGGCTGATCGTGCGGCCGAGCAGGCGCTGACCCGCCGGAGCCGCGGCGGGATGGGAGAATGAGCGGCGAACCCCACACGCCCATCCTCGCGAGGAGTCCCATGACCGCCCTGCCTCCCCAGCCCCTGAGCCCTCTGGACGGCCGCTACCGCTCCGCCGTCGTCGACCTCGGCGACTTCCTGTCGGAGGCGGGCCTCAACCGGGCGCGCGTGCAGGTCGAGGTCGAGTGGCTGATCTACCTGACCGGGCACCGGATGTTCGGGTCGTCCCCGCTGTCGGCCGAGCAGATCCGGTCGCTCCGCGCCCTCGCCGACGGGTTCGGGCAGCCGGAGATCGACCGCCTCGCCGAGCTGGAGGCGACCACCAAGCACGACGTGAAGGCGGTGGAGTACCTGGTCCGCGAGCGCCTCCACGCGCTGGGCCTCGACCACATCGCCGAGCTGACCCACTTCGCGGCCACCAGCGAGGACATCAACAACCTCTCGTACGCGCTCACGGTCAGCCAGGCGGTCGGCCGGGTCTGGCTGCCCAAGTTCCGCGCCGTGATCGCGGAGCTGCGGGCGCAGGCGCTGCAGTACCGCGACGACGCGATGCTCGCCCGCACCCACGGCCAGCCGGCGACGCCGACGACGATGGGCAAGGAGCTCGCCGTCTTCGTGCACCGCCTGGAGCGCATC
Organism: Actinomycetes bacterium; assembly: GCA_023390155.1. Classification (GTDB taxonomy): domain Bacteria; phylum Actinomycetota; class Actinomycetes; order Actinomycetales; family Microbacteriaceae; genus Leifsonia. The sequence continues at coordinate 4,306 of JAEWDJ010000366.1, forward strand.
CGCAAGCAGGTGGAGCAGACCGAGTACCTCGGCAAGTTCAGCGGCGCGACCGGCACGTTCGCCGCACACCTCGTCGCCGACCCCGGCGCCGACTGGCCGCGCATCTCGCGCGAGTTCGTCAGCAGCCTCGGCCTCGACTGGAACCCGCTGACCACCCAGATCGAGTCGCACGACTGGCAGGCCGAGCTGTACTCGCGCATCTCGCACGCCAACCGGGTGCTGCACAACCTCGCGACGGACATCTGGACGTACATCTCGCTCGGCTACTTCCGCCAGGTGCCGGAGCCGGGGGCGACCGGCTCGTCGACGATGCCGCACAAGGTCAACCCGATCCGCTTCGAGAACGCGGAGGCCAACCTCGAGCTCTCGAGCGCGGTGCTCGATTCGCTGGCCGCGACCCTGGTCACCAGCCGCCTGCAGCGCGACCTGACGGACTCCACCACGCAGCGCAACATCGGTGTCGGCCTCGGCCACTCCGTGCTCGCGCTCGACAACATCCAGCGCGGCCTCGGCCAGATCTCGCTGGACCGCGACGCCCTCGCGGCCGACCTCGACGCCAACTGGGAGGTGCTGGCCGAGGCCATCCAGACCGTCATCCGCGCCGAGGTCACGGCCGGTCGCTCCACCATCCAGGACCCGTACGCCCTGCTCAAGGACCTGACGCGCGGCAAGCGCGTCGACCACGCCGCGCTGACGGAGTTCGTGAACGGCCTCGAGATCAGCCAGGCCGCGAAGAACCGACTGATCGAACTCACGCCGGCCGGGTACGTCGGCCTCGCCTCGGAGCTCGTCGCGCTGCTCTGAGCAGCGACCACGCGAAAGGCCGCCGGCATCGCGCCGGCGGCCTTCGTCGTTCGGGGGAGCCTCCCGGCTCGGTGACCGGAGGGCTCAGTGCCCGGAGGGCTTGTCCTTGTCCCGGGATTCGGCGTCCTGCTCGAGCATGTCCTCGACCTCCGCCGCGTTGGGCTTGAAGGCCAGCGCGAAGAGCGCCACGAGCACGAGCGCCACGATGAACGCGACACCGAAGAAGATGGCGGACAGCAGGATGTCGCGCGTCGACATGAGGACGATGAGGCCGGTGAAGATGCCGAGGCCCCCGGAGATGAGGAGCAGCTCGGCCGGGAGGAACCGGTCGCGGCGGGTGGGCTGGAGGCTGGAGGACACGCTGGGGGCTTTCTTGTCGCGCTTGGTCACAGGGTCTCCGTCCGGCTGGCGGCCTCGTGCGAACGGGCCGCGGAGCGCAGCGACACCGCGCCGATGCCCTGGAAGACGCCGACGATGACGGCCCAGGCGCCGAAGAGCCCGACGGCCAGCAGGGCGTCCGCCGGGACCAGCAGCAGCACGAGGGCGAGGATCGCCGTCAGCGCGCCGGTCACGAGCCAGTCGCGGGCGGCGGCGTCGCGGCCGCGATCGCGCCGGCCGCGGTAGAGCGCGCGGAAG